>DAIDAH010000277.1 GCA_027310735.1 Methylotenera sp.
CGCCAGCTTAGCCCAAAAGCCTTCATAGTCATCGGCTGCTGCTTGGCATAAAGCATTGTAGGCAGACATACCTGAGACATTGGCAGATTTTACAAAAGAAGTATTAGGTTCAAAAACGCGGTTTTCATGCATCACTGACTCAATCGACATGCTTAAAATCTCCTTAAATTTCTTTTACGCATCTATAATTGGTTTAGAAATTTGGTTTAGATACGCCCTTTAGTTATACGTCATATTACCTTAAAAAACTTATGCAAACACTTGATAAATTATTAACTGAAAGCCACGTGCGGTCTAGTGATGAGGCTTGTATACATCACGCTGTTGCTTGCAGTCCATTTGTTGCCAGACTCTTTACAAAAGATGCCGACTTAATGAATGACTTGCTTGCTAAATTGCATCAAGTGTTTCAGTTGAGTGATATGCAAAGCTTTCTGTCACAACAAAATATTACGGATGAAGCCAGTTTAAAACGTGCTGTACGTTTGTTGCGCCAGCATGTGATAGCACGTCTGATAGTAAGGGATTTGAACGGTCTGGCTGACTTACAAGAGGTGATGCGTACCACCACGCAATTGGCCGAGTGTGTAATTAACACGGCAATTGGTTTCATTAACACTTGGCTGGTAGATATGTATGGGCAGCCAGTGGATATGCATGGTAAGCCACAAAGTTTGATCGTGATTGGTATGGGTAAATTGGGCGGAGGCGAGCTCAATGTGTCTTCGGATATTGATTTGATTTTTGCTTATGAATCCGAAGGTGAAACGCAGGGTTCAAACGCCATTAGCAATCAGGATTATTTTGTGCGTCTGGCAAAGAAACTCATTGCCGCGATTGATGAGATTACTGAAGATGGCTTTGTGTTTAGGGTAGATATGCGCTTGCGGCCATTTGGTAGTGAGGGCGCATTGGTATCGAATCTTGATGCGCTGGAAGAGTATTACCAAAACAATGGTCGTGAGTGGGAGCGCTACGCTTGGATTAAAGGGCGTGAAGTCACAGGCGGTAAGCAAATAACAAAGTTGCTTAAGCCATTCGTATTTCGAAAATATCTGGATTATGGCGCATTTGCCAGTATGCGTGATTTAAAAATCCAGATTCAGCGTGATGTAAATAGTAAAGGTTTGCATGACAATATTAAGCTCGGTCGTGGTGGTATTCGCGAGATTGAGTTTGTGGCACAGGTTTTCCAGTTAACCCGTGGTGGACAAGACATCAGCTTGCAAATCAAGCCGACATTATCTGTGCTGGAACTGCTGAAAAACAAAGGGTTGTTGCCCGAAAAAACAGTCGGTGAATTAAGTGAAGCGTATGTGTACTTAAGAAATCTGGAACACCGGCTGATGTATGTGGATGATGCGCAGACGCAAGAGTTACCTAAAAGTGATGAGGCTAAAGCGCGTATTGCCAAAGCAATGAACTTTGCTCAAGAACCAGACTTTGGCTGGGAGCAGTTTTTAATAAAATTAGATGGTTATCGTCAACAGGTACAGCTACATTTTTATGCTACCTTTAGTGATGCAAATGCTAATCAGGATGCGCTGGAAATAGAAAAATCTGTCTGGAATGGCGCACTGGCAGAGCCGGAAGCCTTGCTCGCTTTGAAGAATGTGGGATTCGTTGAGGCGCATGAAACATTACGACGTCTGATTACCTTGCATCAAAGTAGTCGTTATTTACAATTGCCTGAATTAAGTCGCCAGCGTTTTGACGCGCTGATGCCGCATGTAATCTCGCAGGCTGGTTTAACACAGAATCCTGAAGCTACGCTAATACGCGTGATGGATCTGCTGGAGAGTATTTGTCGCCGTGCCAGCTATTTAGCTTTGTTGGCAGAGCATCCGTTAGCCATGAATTTGCTGGTTAAATTGTGTAGCAGTAGCCCTTGGCTAACTAGTTACTTGGCATTGCACCCGCTTTTGTTAGATGAGCTGTTAGATACGCGCACTTTATATGCCACACCTGATTTTTCAGCCATGCGTGCTGAGTTGGTTCAGCGTTTGGCTGAAGTGGAAGGGGATGTTGAGCGTCAAATGGATGTGATGCGTCACTTTAAGCATGCTTATGTATTCCGTTTTGCTGTGCAGGATATCAATGGCGAGCTTGCGTTAGAAACACTTTCCGATTATTTAAGTGCGCTGGCAGAGTTAGTGCTAAGTGTTAGTCTGGAGACTATCTGGCCTAATGTGCGTGGCAAACATCTTGATGTGCCAAAATTTGCAGTGGTCGGTTATGGCAAGCTAGGCGGCAAAGAGCTAGGTTATGCTTCAGATTTAGACATTATTTTCTTGTACGATGATGATGCTCCAGAGGCCAGCGAAGTGTATGCGCGTTTTGCGCAACGTATCAATAATTGGTTCAATAGCTTAACTTCTGCTGGTTTGCTCTATGAAACCGACTTGCAACTACGTCCAGATGGTAATAGTGGATTATTGGTCAGCAGCGTGACTGCCTTTAGAGAATACCAATTGCAAAAAGCCTGGGTATGGGAGCACCAAGCCATTACGCGAGCCAGATTTGTGGCAGGTGATAAGGCAATCGGCGAAGCTTTTGAGGCTATTCGCGTAGAAGTGCTGGTGCAAGAGCGTGATGTGGATGCATTGAAGTCGGATGTACTCAATATGCGTGAAAAAATGCGCGCTGCACAACATATAGCCGCTGAGATGTTTGATATTAAACACAGTGCTGGTGGCATTATTGATGTGGAATTTTTAGTGCAATATTTGGTGTTAGCCCATGCCAAGCAATACCCACAATTGACTAAAAATATTGGCAATATTGCGTTGTTAAAGCTATTGGCTTCACTCAATATTATTGATAGTGGTCTGGCCGAGCACGTCGTGCTTGCTTATCGTGAATTTAGACATACGCAGCATATGCTCAAGTTACAAGGTGCAACGAATCTAAGCGTGGCTATATCATCCATTACTGTACACGCCGATGTGGTGAAAACTTTGTGGGCGCAGGTTTTTGCTTGAAATCAATCTTGCAATGCAGTTGTCATCTTCGCATCACCAAAGTCGTTCGGTCGTCACTCACAGAATGTCTGATTAGTTTTGATCATTAAGGTTAATAAAGTATTTGACCTTATAAGAAGGTTAGAATAAACTCCCATTTTGGGAGGTTGTGATGCGTGTAATTGCAAAAAGTACATTAGTCAGATTTTGGAGTCAACCAGATTACAAGGACTCTGAAGGAGCTTTACAAAGCTGGTATGACGAATCAGTCAAAGCTATTTGGACGACACCACAAGATATTAAGGCACATTACAGAAATGCCAGTATCTGTGGTAACAATCGAGTGGTATTT
>DAIDAH010000278.1 GCA_027310735.1 Methylotenera sp.
GCTTGGAAAACTCACCGGCTAGGTCAGCTTCCCAGTTTGGACCCCAAGTGATTTTTTCCATAGACTCACCTGTGATCTGTGACACAGGACGAGCCGTTGGTGCGGCTTCTGACAGTGGTGCGCTCTGTAATTTGGCGTAGTTATAAGTGAATGGCTCGTAGTAGTCGTCAATCTCTGGCAGGTCAGGGTTAGCGAATATATTGAGTAGCTTGGATGACCGTCCGCCAGATTTTAGCTCCAGTTTGCCATCTTTTAGATCCCAGCCGCCTTTCCAAATATCCTGATTTTCCCATTGCTTTGGATAACCAACGCCGGGCTTTGATTCCACATTGTTGAACCATGCATATTCAACCCCTTTTCTATTTGTCCACACGTTTTTACACGTAACGGAGCAGGTGTGACAGCCAATGCATTTGTCCAGATTAAAGACAAAGGCAAATTGTGCGCGTACTTTCATAATGTTCTCCTAAATCCTAGTTACTTAGCGCCGATGCCGACAGGGTTAAGTTGCGCTTCGCGCTCATCTGTCAGTGGACGTTCTAACCAGTCGACGTCATGGTCGGCAATCTTATGTAAGATCACCACTTCATCGCGCTGGCAACCTACGGTGCCGTAGTAATTAAAGCCGTAAGCCAGTTGTGCATAGCCGCCAATCATGTTTGTCGGCTTGATGATGACGCGTGTCACCGAATTCAAAATGCCGCCACGTTTGCCGGTGGATGGTGATCCGGGCACGTTAATGGTTTTCTCCTGAGCGTGATACATCATCGCCATGCCTCTTGGTACGCGTTGTGAAACTACAACCCGTGCCACAGTGGCGCCATTGGCATTGACCGCTTCTATCCAGTCGTTATCGACTAATCCAACCGATTTAGCGTCATCCTCTGACACCCATACGTATGGCCCACCACGGAACAACTGCAACATGCGTAAGTTATCCTGATAGGTAGAGTGGATGCCCCATTTCGAGTGCGGTGTAATCCAGCTCAAGGTCAGATGTGGTTTAGCCAATACTGCTGCCGGCACCGTGTTATGCGCTTTCATATCCAGTGGTCCACGATAGGCGCAGAAGCCTTCACCAAAATCCAGCATCCACTCATGATCTTGATAAAAGTGTGCTCTGCCTGTAAGTGTGCGGAACGGTATATGCTCATGGATATTGGTGTAACCGGCAGTGTATGACACATGCTCAGACTCAATGCCAGACCAAGTCGGCGCAGTGATGATCTTGCGCGGTTGTGCTTGAATATCCTTGAAGGTGAACTTATCTTCATGACGACCAGCGTATAAGTGGTGGTGGTCGATACCCGTTTTTTTAGATAAAGCAGACCATGACTTATGGGCTACTTCGCCATTGGTTTCTGGTGCCATACGCATCACTGAATCACATACGCTGATGTCTTCTTCCAATGATGGCATGCCAAGAGAAATACCCGGCTCTTTAACGGTGTAGTTATGTTTTTTGAGCTCTTCGTACTCTTGCTCGGTATTCCAGTCTATCCCTTTAATGTTGTTGCCGAGTTTGACCATTAATGGCCCTAATGCGATAAACTTTTTATAAGTGTTAGCGTAATCGCGCTCAACAACTTTCAGTATCGGCATGGTCTTGCCGGGGATAGGTTCCAGACCGTCTTTTTTCCAGTTTTTCACTTCGCCGAAAGGCTGTGCCAGTTCTGCTGCCGAGTCATGCTGCATGGGCAGGGCAACAATGTCTTTACGTGTGCCGAGGTGCTTTTCTGATAACGCCGAGAAGGTTTTAGCCAGTGATTTGAAAATCTGCCAGTCAGATTTTGATTCCCAGCCCGGTGATACGGCTTCAGACAATGGGTGGATAAATGGGTGCATGTCTGTGGTGTTGAGGTCGTTCTTCTCATACCATGTGGCGGTAGGCAGAATAATGTCTGAATAAGCGCCTGTGGAGTTGAGGCGGAAGTTAATGTCTACCATCAAATCCAGCTTGCCTATTGGCGCATCTTCATGCCATTTCACTTCTTTATTGTCGCGTCCGGCGCCAGATTCTTGCAGTACACCGTTTTGTGCACCTAGCAGATGTTTCAGGAAGTATTCGTGACCTTTGGCAGAAGAACCAATCAGGTTCGCGCGCCAAACAATCAGGTTTCTAGGCCAGTTGACAGGGTTATCGACATCGGCAAACGCGACATCAAGAGAGCCATCTTTGAGTTTGTTAACGACATGTTTGGTAATGCCAGCTTCATCAGTTGCGCCAGCTTTTTCAGCTTCTGCGACCAAATCTAGCGGATTGGCATTCCAGTGCGGTGCTGATGGTAACCAGCCCATGCGTGTTGCCGCTACATTATAGTCAGCTAGAGAGTAGCCTTTGTTCTTGCCCTTGCCAGCTGGGGTGAGTAGATCATCGGCTTTGACGGTTTCATAACGCCATTGGTCAGTATGGAAATACCAGTATGAAGTAGAGTTCATCTGGCGCGGTGGACGTTGCCAGTCTAGACCGAATGCAATCGGTGCCCAGCCAGCTTGTGGCCGTAATTTTTCCTGACCAACATAATGCGCCCAGCCACCACCTGATTGACCAACACAGCCACACATATGGAGCAGGTTCATGATAGAGCGGTAAGCTAAATCATTGTGATACCAGTGGTTAATAGCGGCACCCATGATCACCATGGATTTACCTTTTGTTTTGGATGCATTGTAGGCAAACTCACGGCCTGTGCGCAAAATGTCTGCGGCTCTGACGCCAGTGACTTTCTCTGCCCAAGATGGCGTATAAGCTACATCGGCATCGGTATATGATTTAGCGACATTACCGCCACCAAGGCCACGGTCAATGCCGTACTGCGCCACTTGCATATCAAACACTGACGCGACGAGTACGCTTTCACCATTGGCTAGGCTGACTTTACGCACCGGTACGTTGCGGAATAGTAGGTCGCTCTCACCTTCATTGAAGTGTGGAAAACCGACAGACACCACATCGTCACGAACTTTTATGCAGCTTAATTCAGCCAGAATTTTCTTCTGATTTACGGCGTTTTTTTCCAGTAAGTTCCATTTACCTTCTTCGCCCCAGCGGAAGCCAATACTGCCATTGGGTGCGACGAATGTTTTTGTTTTTTCATCGTAAACAATCGTTTTCCAGTCTGGGTTATTGGTTTCACCCAATGCACCATCAAAGTCAGAAGCGCGCAGGAAACGGTCTGATACATAACCATCGCCATGTTTGCGTAGCATTACCTGCATCGGTAGATCGGTATATTTACGGGCGTACTCCTGAAAGTACGGATCTTGGTTGTCTATGTAAAACTCTTTTAATGCGACATGACCCATG
>DAIDAH010000279.1 GCA_027310735.1 Methylotenera sp.
AACAAAGTGCTGGGATTGATCAGGTGAATACTGCAGTGACGAGTATGGATGAAGTGACGCAACAGAATGCGGCCTTGGTTGAGCAAGCGGCGGCTGCGGCTGAGTCTTTGGTTGAGCAGGCGGTGGGTTTGATTGAGACCGTGAGTGCGTTTAGGTTGAATCGTGGTAATGCAAATGCAATAAGTAAATCAGTCAGTCGAACTATTACTAATAAACCTGTGGTAAGAGCTCCAGCCAAACCAGTGGCAAGTGCTCCCTTTAAAGTGGTTACTAGCTCAGGGTCGAATGATGAGGATTGGGAGGAATTTTAGATTTACCGTAATGAAATTGCTGACTTATTGATATAGATTAAAGAGTGAGCTCACTCTTTAATCTAAGCTATACCTTTGGAAGTTAAGAAAAAGCATGTTAAGTGTACTTACAGTCAGTCTTCCAACTGTAAAGTTGTATGAATTCTGGCGTAATTACAGTTTTCAGTTGACGAAACTTTAAGTCTCGCTTGTTGTATGTTTATAAATTATCAAAATGCGCCGATTTATTCGTCTTGAATAAATCGGCGTTTTATTAAGTTTGCTTGTTACATGATATAAAAATCAGGGAAGTACATTATGAAAATCAATATGCCCGTTACTCAGCGTGAGTTAGATATTAAAGAGTCAATATCTATCGTATCAAAAACAGATCTCAAGGGCATTATCACGTATGTAAATCGTGACTTTGTTGAAGCGAGTGGTTTTAATGAAGATGAATTGTTAGGTAAAAATCATAATATTGTGCGACATCCTGATATGCCATCTGAAGCTTTTGCTGATTTATGGGATACGGTTAAAACAGGCAAGCCATGGATTGGCATTGTTAAGAATCGATGTAAAAATGGTGATCATTATTGGGTGGATGCCTGTGTTTCACCTATATGCGAAGGTGGCGAGGTTGTTGGTTATATATCTGTGCGTAGAAAAGCAACACGATTACAAATTGATGGAGCTTTAGAATATCACAAGGGTATTCGAGGCGAACATGATTTTGCGACAGCTATGTCAGAGAATCTGCGTACTTTTGTCAGTAAGATTACTATTAAGACAAAAATTTTGTCTATTTTTATGATGGTTACGTTGGCTACGTTAGTGCTAGGCTATGGTGGTATCACCGGCTTAAAAAAGAGTGGCGATAGCATTAGTAAGCTTTACCAAGAGCGGGTATTGCCATTGCAACAAATCAAGACTGTTGGTGATATGTATGTGCTGAAAATGGCAGACATCTCCTTTAATGTACGTAGCGGGACAACTAGCTGGGAGAAGGGCGCTGCTGATCTTGATAAAGCCTTGAGAGAAGCCGACGTACAGTGGAAAGCCTATATTACTCATGCGGATACTTCAGAAGAGAAAAAGTTAATTGCGTCGGCTGTGCCTGAGTTTGAAAAAGCCCACGCGGCGGGTCTTAAGTTGCAGGACATTTTGCAAAAACAAGATGGTGATGGCATTAATATGTTTGCTGTATTAGACCTTTACCCTGCGATTGTGCCGTTATCGGAAAAGCTTAGTGCATTGACTAGCTTGCAAATTAAATTGGCCGACCAGTTGCATAATGCATCTGAACGAGCTTATCTTCATGATAGAAATATTATTATTACATTCATTATTATGGCATTAGCAGTTAATGGCATGCTTGGATTTAGGTTAAATCGGGCGATTATTCCTCGCATAAAGGAAATTGCAACTAATTTGCTGGACAGCGCTAGTGAAAAGAATGGTAAGGGTGTTGAACGTACTGGCTATCGAGACGAGTTAACAGAGGTTGTAGATGCATATAGGGCACTTAAAGTCCGTTTGGATTTTGATCATAGTGAAACTGTGAATGGAATTAGCCGGATTAAATCTGCTTTAGATCATTCTGCTATGGCGGTTACTTTGTCTAGTGAAGACAATCTAATTATTTATATGAATCGCGAAGCTAAAAGCTTATTCCATAGCATGAGTGCCGGGATTATTAAGAATCATCCTGGGTTTAATGTGGAAGGTATGTTGGGGCGTAGAGTTGGGCAATATTTAGAAAATGCGGCTGACCGTGAAAATTTTACGCAAGAACTGAATGGTACAAAACAAATTGATACCACTATGTATGGACGTCATTTACAACTGACGCTCAACCCTGTGCGTGATGAAGAAAGTGGCGTATATTTGGGTCGTATGACACAGTGGAATGATCGTACCGCAGAAGTGATTGCGGAGCAAAATGTATCGCAGCTTATTGAGCAAACTGTTGCAGGCAACCTTACAAAGCGTATTGATGCAAGTGCCTTACCTGCTGGTTTTATGCGGGATATTAGTCTCGGTATGAATCAATTGCTAGATGCTGTTATTACTCCATTAAATATGGCTGCCACTTATGTAGATAATCTGTCAAAAGGAATTATTCCTGCAACAATTACTGACAGCTATAGTGGTGATTTCAATATTATTAAAAATAATCTTAATGCCTGTGGTCAAGCAATTAACGCTCTTGTTGCCGATGGAAATTTATTAGCTAAAGATGCTGAGGCTGGTGTCCTTACAACTCGTGCTGATGGTGCTAAGCACCTTGGTGAGTATCGTAAGGTTATTGAAGGGCTAAATGCAACCTTAGATGCTGTAGTTACACCATTAAATATGGCGGCCAATAGTGTAGCTAGTATTGCCAGAGGAGAAATTCCTGCCAGAATCACCGAAAGCTATAACGGTGATTTTAATGCGATTAAGGATAATTTGAATACATGTATTCAATCTATCAACGCCTTGATCGGTGATGCGCAAATGTTAGCAAATGCATCACATGAGGGGCGGGTTTCAGTGCGTGCAGATGCTAGTAGCCATGATGGAGACTTTCGTAAAATTGTTGATGGCATGAACGAAACACTGGAAATGATTGTTGGCCCGATTTCTACAGTGAAAGTTGCGGTAGAAACAATTAATACGGCAGCCAAAGAAATTGCCCAAGGTAACGCTGACTTGTCTCGTCGTACAGAAGATCAGGCGGCTAGCCTAGAGAAAACCGCCGCTAGTATGGAAGAACTCTCTGCTACAGTTAAGCAGAATGCAGATAATGCCAAACAAGCGAATCAGCTTGCAGCTGCGGCATCAAGTGTTGCGGTCAAAGGAGGTGATGTGGTGTCAGAGGTCGTGTCTACCATGAGTGCGATCAACAGCAGTGCTAAAAAGATTGAAGACATCATCTCCGTGATTGACGGTATTGCCTTCCAGACCAACATTCTCGCGTTGAACGCAGCGGTTGAAGCAGCCCGTGCCGGTGAAC
>DAIDAH010000027.1 GCA_027310735.1 Methylotenera sp.
GTATTGGCAACCGCAACAAGAAACCTAAAAATAGCCGCAGATACATCCATGTCAGCAATATGTTGTCACGCAGGTAACGAAAGTGTGACACGCCGCCTTCATCGGAGTTGAAGTAGCGCACGGGTGCTGGGAGGTTGACTACTTTAACTCCGCGCCAACTTAATCGGATAGCCGCTTCTGGGTCAAAATCGAAATGGCGCATCCACGGTTGAAAGCGCATTACTTTTATTAATGGATTAATCGGGTAAACACGGAAGCCAAATAGTGAGTCTCCTATACCGCCACATAACGTAACCAAATTAGCCCACCAGTTTGAAATTTTTCTGCCCTGGACACGGATGTTCGGTGCGCTGGTATCAAATATTGGTGTGCCTAGCACCATTGCATTTGGCTGCTTGATGGATTCACCCATAAAAGCGGGGATTAGTTCTGATGGGTGTTGCCCATCAGAGTCCATGGTTAGTGCATGCGTATAGCCTTCTACTACGGCCAGATTTAGCCCGTGCAATACTGCCGCACCCTTGCCATTGTTACTTGCCAAATAGATGATGCGTAAACCTGAATCTTTTGCTGCCATGGCCTGTAACTCTCGCTCTGAGCCATCGGTACTGCCATCAATTACCACCCATACTGGACTCCAGTATTGGCGAGCTGCACGTACGGTTTCATAGACTTTCGGGCCGGGGTTGTAGCTAGGGATGAGAACAATGTGGCTTGTAGAGGCTGAGGTCATCACTGTGGTGTTTCGTATGATTTAGGTTTAACTTCATTATGCGTAGTTAATGCATCATGGGTTGGTGCCGTGCGTAATGGCGTTGCTAGTGCTTGAGATAAATAGCTTTCAAGCTCTGCCATAAATTGATGAGTATTTTTTGGTGGGTCAAAGCGCTTGCCCAACCTGACTTTATAGCTTACGGGCATGATTGGTTTACGAAACAAGGGCCAGCCTTTGCTGAGATAAGGCGAATTCGTCTCTATCAATACTGTCTGCACTGGAACCTGTGCTTGCATGGCAATCAAGGCGATGCTACCTTTTAAGCGATTAATAGGCTGACATGTAGTGCGCGTACCTTCTGGAAATAAGAGTAAATGGCTGCCAGATTTAAAGTCATCGCTGGCTTGCAGTACCATTTGGCGTATCGGTTCATTGCGGATATATCTTGCCAACCGTGCGCCAGCACCAAGAAAAATATTATTCATTAACTCCGACTTCATTACACAAGCTACGTTGGGTAAACGCGAAATAATCATGACAGCATCTAGTAAACACGGATGATTAGGGGCAATGATCATTGGTGATTCACTCTGTAAAATATCAAGTTCAGATAAATCAAAACTACAGCGGCGCGAAATACTTAAGCTTGCTAGATAGATGCGAAACGAAATCATAATGCCGTAACGACCGAAAAGCTTGGCAGTGCGCTCTGGCAGTAACGGGTAAAGAACCGTGGCTAATAGCGTCCAGCATAGACTTAGAAAACCAAGCCAGAGCAAGCCAAGGTATAGCACCATATAATCATATATTGCGATAAATATTGTCTCAATATGATTCATGGTTGTGTGCACACAAGCTCCAGTAT
Source organism: Methylotenera sp. (assembly GCA_027310735.1). GTDB lineage: Bacteria > Pseudomonadota > Gammaproteobacteria > Burkholderiales > Methylophilaceae > Methylotenera. Next base: position 1,581 of record DAIDAH010000027.1, read on the forward strand.
ATGCCCAGCAGTTGCTTCAATTTCCAGCAGTAATTCTTGACGACATATATCTGCCTGCACAAAAACGGCTTTTATTGTGCCGCCTATGTAGCGCTGCATTTCATTGCGTACCAGTGGGAAATCTGCCGTATGGCGAACATATACCCTAAAAAAAATATTTTGCAAATTAAATTGTTTCTTATTCAGTATACGGTTAGCCTCAGTAATAACTGCATCTAGATTCGCCAGTGTTTCTCTGGTTTGTGCCACGACATCTGACTGGTGCAACGTTTGGTGACCAACAATGCTTGCTGTGCCAGAAATGAACAACATGTCATCCGTCTCAGTGCGCAATAAAGTTGCACGGGAAAAACTTGGTGTGCTTGGACCATATTCTTCAGGATACTCGTATGCACTCACCTGTCGAGGATTTTCAATGGCGATAGGCGCTTTACGCCCTAGTAGAAATGCGATGTTTAGTGGGGTATCTACCAAACCCAATGCACAGGCAGCTGGTAACTGATCGCGCACCTCGTGACCACTGGCAAGAAAAGCATCCTTGCGACCTACATTAAACTGGCGGTATCGCTCTAGTCCATGACTTATGCCGTTGATGTTAGCCATGTAATTCCAGAAACGGTAAGCATAGGGATAATCCAGACTATTCATTAATGCAAATATCTGGCGATAAGCTGATTCTGTTGCCTGCTGTAAAGGTGAGATGTCAGCTTCACCTTGTTGGGATTCTGACTCACATAAGGTGATGCGTCCAAACAGGAACTCATCATTAAATCGGTATCGAATTGCGCCATAGCTGTCTAGCCTTAAAGGTTTTGAGGCTAGGGTAGTGTTGTTTAGCCAAATCTCACAGGCATCTTCTGCACCATCTAGAATAGGCGCATGTAATTGAAGTCTAGGGATTTCAACTGACTCTTCAAAGTTAACGCCTACTGAAGACTCCATAAAGCAAATGGCGCCAAGCGCATTCTTTTGCCACGGATGTATTTGTTGAAAAATACCAGAAGACGACATGTATGTAGTTTGTAAAGCCAATATTGATAACTCAATTAGTTAAATTTCATCTGAAGAAATAGCCAGAATTGGGACAGATGTTCATTTGCCAAGACTATGCAATTAACTGGCAAATTATATATCACTGTTGTCATGCATTCTAAATTGAGTTAACTCGTTTTTGAGTATATTCGTTCTCTATCTTAGAGAAGCTTAGTCCATTTCTAATGAACTAAGGCTGCAGCTTTTTATGCTTTTCTTAGGATAGTATGCGAGGTGTTGCTTAAGGAGTTCGTGCTTGAAAATAGTAGCCGTCAGGGCATTCTAGTAATGCTTTGGGTAGGTGTATCATTCTACAGCCTTATTGTAAGTTGAATTTATTCAGCTTTGTTTCAATAAGATTGCCTGAAAAGACTTTGAATCATGTGACTTTATTTGCGAATCAACCAGTTAAGGTTGGATTGGCGTCCCCACGGGGATTCGAACCCCGGTCGCCTCCGTGAAAGGGAGGTGTCCTAGGCCTCTAGACGATGGGGACCTAAGAATTTACTGCTAAACAACAAGTGCGACATTCTACTACTAATTCACTTAAAAAGCTAAGCTTTTTTTGGTGGAGGTAAGCGGGATCGAACCGCTGACCTCTTGCATGCCATGCAAGCGCTCTCCCAGCTGAGCTATACCCCCAAACTTACATCTTTACCGCTAGTAGATTGCGCTACCAGCGAGGCGCCATATTAAAGATGGGCTGATATCTTGTCAATGATTTTTACTATCTTTTCTTAAAAGGCACTGAAAATTTAAAGCTTGCAATTCAATTTAACCGCGTGTATTTGATTGATGCTCAAATTGCATTAAATCTACACGAGGTAATGGTTGCCAGCCAGCCTTACGATGTTCTGCTACGACATTCGTAAACACGCCACCGCGTACGTAAAACTTTGCCGTTACGCGCATGAATTTTGGTGAGGTTGCTGCGACTAAATCATCTAAGATAAGGTTGGTTACAGCTTCGTGAAAGCAGCCTTCATCCCGGAAAGACCACATGTAAAGTTTTAGACTCTTAAGTTCGACACATTTTTCGTCAGGTATATAGTCCAGCTCAATCGTCGCAAAATCTGGTTGGCCAGTTTTTGGACATAAGCACGTGAATTCTGGAATTTCCATGTGAATATGGAAATCACGTATTTGATTGGGATTTTCGAAAGTTTCTAATGTTTTAGTAGGGCGGGCTGTTGGTTTCCCGCCAAGAGATTGTGCTGACATAGGAGTAATTCTGTGTATAAAACGCTATTATACAATCTAATTAAAACGCGATTAAAATATATCAAATGTAAGATTGCTTAATGATAGTTAACGCAATTAGTGAATCGTTAACTCTGAAATTTATATGTGTATGTTTAAAGCAATATTCTGAAAGTGATTTAAAAACCATAAGCTATTAAATAAGCCATAATAGAATTAGAGTATAAATGGCGTGAAAATTGATGAGTGTTACTATAGTAGGTATTTAATGCTTATAGCACGAGTAAGCAGTTTGTAATAAGGTTGATGGGTTAACCGCTTTGTAATTTAAATCTAACAATTGGTTGAAAGTTTAGAGTAAATGAGTGATTTGCAGATAGTATTAATTATTATTGGTGCGCTAATTATTGTTGGCGTCATTGTTTTTAATTGGTGGCAGGAGCATAGGTTTCATAAGCAAGTGGAAAGTAATTTTTCTCCACTGAAAAATGATGCCTTGTTTGATAATTCAAGGCAGGATCTCACTGATTTGAATATTGAGGTTGATCATTTCTTTGACGATAAAAAACAAGCTAATCAGGATGAGATGTATCAACCTATGGAAGTTGATGCTGGCGATGAAGCTTCAATTACAAGTACGCATCTATTGAATGACGATTTAATTCACACAGCCCCAATTAATGAAGTGTTGCCAAGGCACATGTTAAATACTCCGCCAGAAGCTTTGAAAACTCTACATTCCGAGTCATTTCAAGATTTAACAACCGACATTAAAAACTTATCGCAACATGATGATATTAAACTAATATTTAATGAAGTTTTTAGTAAGTCTGCTAAGGCTAGCTCGCCAGATATTACATCAGTAGATAAGTTGCAAGTTCAGAGTTATGAACAAGAAACTGCAGCGCCCGATAGCAATATTTCGGTTGAACTTAAGGCTGACGTTCAAGATGCAGACTTAAGTTTGCCAGCTATGCTGCACTCACAAGTAGATTTAACGGCAGTATTGTATTTAGCTAAAGAAGCATCTGTAAATACAATCAGTCGCATATTTTCTGAAGTATCTGACGGTTATGATAAACCTGTTTTTGTGCATGTATTCGATGCGAATAAGCAGTGGTCTTTATTAAAAGACATTTCATCTAACTCACTATATTTAAATCAACAAATATCAAAAGTTACTTGTAGCTTACAGTTGGCAGATCGCGCTGGTGCTGTCTCTCGCTATACATTGAATCGATTTCAATTGGCGATTGAAACATTAGGTTTAGATATGAATGCACATGTCGAATGGCAGGGGACTGGTGATGCGCTAACTGCAGCTACAACACTTGATACGTTTTGTATTGAAGTAGATAAAACTATAGGCTTTCATCTTATTCATGGTGAAAATGGAGCATTTACTGGAACTAAATTGAAGGGGTTAGCTGAAGTTCAAGGCTTCACAATGGCTTCAGATGGCACTTTCAAATATTTTGAAAAAGATCCACTCTCTGGTCAGTTGCAATCACAGCCATCTTTTGTCATGTTCAATCGTGATGACTATCCGTTTACTCTGGAAATGTTAAGAACCTCAGTGGTAAAAGGTATTACTTTTCAGTTAGATATACCTCGTGTTAAACATTGCGCTGAAGCATATAGCCAAATGGTGCAAGTGGCTAGACAGATGGAAGTTGGTCTACATGCTGAATTGGTAGCTGACAACAATAAAGTACTGGGCGAAATACAAATTGAAAAAATTCGCCAACAATTAAAAGTCATACATGCCACGATGCTTACGCGTGGCATTATTCCTGGATCTGATTGCGCACTAAGGTTATTTTCTTAAATGATGGGTAGTATCGAACTGCGCATACTGGAGTTGCGCGACCTGATCTCACGTTATGACTATGAATATTATGTGTTGGATATGCCTTCGGTGCCTGACAGTGAATATGATCGAGTTTATCGTGAACTGCAATCGCTAGAAAATCAACATCCAGCACTTATTACCTCAGACTCCCCAACGCAGCGCGTAAGTGGTTCAGCGAACAATGCTTTTAACAGCATTACGCATCGGCAAGCAATGCTCTCACTCAACAATGTATTTGAGAATGTTGAGTTAGAGGCGTTTGATAAACGGATACGTGAAGCGCTCGGGCAAGACAATGTCGAATATGCCGTTGAGCCTAAGTTTGACGGGTTGGCCATTACACTCACTTATGAGTATGGCCTATTTACGCAGGGTGCAACGCGGGGTGATGGATATACTGGCGAAGATGTAACACATAATCTACGTACCTTGCGGGCGATTCCTATGCGGTTATACTGTGATACTCCACCACCGTTGCTTGAAGTTCGTGGTGAAGTCTTGATGCTGAAACGTGACTTTGATAGGCTTAATCAAGCGCAATTAGCCAAAGGTGAAAAACTGTTTGCTAATCCGCGCAATGCTGCTGCTGGGAGCTTGCGTCAGCTAGATGCAAGAATTACAGCAACGCGCCCTTTAACTTTCTTTGCATATGGTTTAGGTGTGGCTGAAGGTACTCCAAGTTTGACTAGCCATCGTGAAGCAATGGACTATTTGGAAAGTTTACACTTCCCTGTCAGTCACATTCGCGATGTTGTAGTGGGCTTAGCTGGACTGAAAGCTTACTACGAAAAAATTGGTGAAGCACGAGACAAATTGCCATTTGATATTGATGGTGTTGTTTATAAAGTGAATGCTTTTAATTTGCAAAATGAATTAGGTTTTGTATCACGTGCACCACGTTGGGCTGTTGCGCACAAGTTTCCGGCACAAGAAGCGCTAACAATCGTTGAAGATATTACTGTGCAAGTTGGGCGAACTGGGGCAATTACACCTGTAGCTAGGCTGAAGCCAGTATTCGTGGGCGGTGTAACGGTCACTAATGCAACTCTGCACAATGAAGATGAAGTGCGACGTAAAGATGTGTATGTGGGCGACACTGTTAGTGTGCGCAGAGCCGGAGATGTTATCCCTGAAGTTGTGGGCGTGTTGATTGAAAGGCGCCCAGTTGACGCACGTCGCTTTGAAATGCCGGCAGTATGCCCTGAATGTGGTTCACATATTTTAAAGCAGGCAGATGAGGCCGTAGCGCGCTGTACTGGCGGGTTGTTTTGTCCTGCACAACGTAAACAAGCCATTACTCATTTCGCGTCAAGACGTGCAATGGATATTGATGGTCTTGGAGAGAAGCTTGTTGATCAGCTAGTTGAAGCAAATTTAGTGCATACGCTGGCTGATATTTACCAGTTGGATTTAACCACCTTAAGCAGCCTAGACCGAATGGCGACGAAGTCTGCACAAAACATATTGGATGCGCTGCAAAAGAGTAAAAGCACAACGCTGGCACGCTTTATTTACGCATTGGGTATGCGTAACGTAGGTGAAGCAACAGCTAAAGATCTAGCCAAACACTTTGGTTCACTACGTGCTTTAATGCAGGCAACTGAAGATGATCTGCTTCAGGTAAATGATGTTGGCCCAATCGTAGCGCAATCCATTAAAAATTTCTTTGCGGAAGAGCATAATCAATTAGTCATATCAAAGTTACGTTTAGCCGGTATTGTTTGGCCAGAAACAGAGGGTAGGCAAGTGGCTACGGGCAATCTTGTAGGTAAAATATTTGTGCTTACAGGCACATTGCCAAACTTATCCCGCGACAGTGCTAAAGAGCTTGTGGAAGCTGCGGGCGGCAAAGTTAGCGGTAGTGTTTCTAAGAAAACTGACTACGTCGTTGCAGGTAGTGAGGCTGGAAGTAAACTGGATAAAGCGCAGGAATTAGGCCTAACGATATTAGACGAAGCTGGATTGTTAACGTTATTAGCATGAGTTATCAATACTATTATGAGTATTTAGAGTTTGTAATTGCTGTAGCTAAGACTGCAGGCACAGCTATTATGCAAGTATATGCAACAGACTTTGAGGTTATTAAAAAAGAAGACTTTTCGCCTCTAACGCAGGCGGATATTGCAGCACATCAAGTTATTGTTACGGCATTAAGCAAACTCACACCGCATATACCCATATTGTCAGAAGAGTCTGAAGTAATTCCTTATGACACACGTAAAGCATGGCAGACCTATTGGTTAATTGACCCTCTGGATGGTACGCGTGAGTTTGTAAAGCGCAACGGTGAGTTTACGGTCAATATTGCCTTGATTGATAACCATGTACCTGTAATGGGCGTGGTATATGCGCCTGTGACAGAGCTGCTATATTTTTCTTTGCATGGAAACGGTGCTTACAAGCAAGAAAAATCGAAACCTATACAGAAGATTCACTGCAAACTATTGGATATAAAGCAGCCTGTTGTGGCTGTAAGTCGATCACATGCGGATCGGAGAATACAGCTTTTTTTGCAGAATCTTCAAGACCGTACTGGTGTAATGCCAGAACTTATTAACGTTGGAAGTTCTCTAAAAATTTGTCTGGTTGCGGAAGGAGTCGCAGATGTATACCCAAGGTTAGGCCCTACATCTGAGTGGGATACCGCTGCTGGGCACTGTATCTTAAAGGAGGCTGGTGGCGATATTGTTGATGAAACTGGTTCCGCGCTACGCTATAACAGTAAAGATTCATTGTTAAATCCTTTTTTCTTTGCAGTTAGTAGTAATGAGTATGATTGGACGGTTTATTTATAAGCATGTATTTAATACTGGTTTCATCACGAAACCATATTGAATCAACAGAAAATTTAGAAAGAAGTTATATGAGAATTAAATTACAAACAACTTTAAGTTTATTAGCTATTACATTGATTTTTAATAATGTCTATGCGGCTGGCCTAGATGTTCCCGCTTGTAATCGTGCGCTTGCAAAAGGTGACTTTAAAGCCGCATTGGTGCAAGCCAATAGTGCATTATTGACAAATAAAAATGATAAAGATGCCTTGATTTGCCAAGGCCGTGCCTATAGCGCGAGTGGTGATTTAAACAGTGCTTTACTGGCATTTAAATCGGCAGATGCTCTATCCGAAAATGAGTTTGACCGAACAATTACGGCGCTACTCACAGGTCATGCTTATAAGGCTGCAAAACAGTATGATGATGCTATTAATAGCTACCAACAGACTATATTACATGCCAAAGCAGATGCAAGTGGTACATTTCAACGTATTGGTCAGGATGCAGTTGGGAATGTTTACTTTGAGACTAAACAATTTCCACTTGCTTTAACTGCTTACTTAGCAGGTAGTAAATTCGCTGCAAATGATAATGAGCGCGCTGATAGTTATGAAAAAATTGCACAGACTTATCATCAGTTGAATCAAAATGATTTGGCGCTGGAGTTTCAAATAAAGGTATATGTCATGTATCAAGCTGCTGGTACTTTAGATCAATATGCGCACTCCAGTATTGAGTTAGGTCGTTACTATGCTGCTGTAAAAAAATATGACAATGCTGAAATTACACTTAACAAAATAATCCAATTTTCAAAAGAGCAGGGTGGAGCCTATTTTGAAGCACAGGGTAGTTATGTATTGGCACAAGTTAAAGCCGCAACTGGAGATATGGCCAGCGCCAAAGCGTTAGTTGCGCATGCCAAATTGATTGCTAAAAATACGAATGATACCGCTTTGGATGAGGAAATTAAGCAAGAGACTCAGCATATGTTTTAAGTGTAAGCTTTGGGTTGTTATCTACAGCATTTTCTGCGATACAGATATTGTTGATGGTTTTGATGCAACAATCATAAAATATTTGTAAGGTCTTTTGATTTTTCCCGACAAACTACTGTGATTACCAAATCACTAACAGTAAGTTTATTAGACCTATTGAAAGAGAACTGTGATGATTATCCAAACAAAATCAGACATTGCTCCATCAGAAATCACACCTAAAGAGGTGTTCGAAAACAGACGGGAGTTCATCCAAAAAGCCGGTTTCGGTTTATTGGCTACAGCAATCAGCCTTCCACTACATGCAGCAACCTTACGTTCAGGTGCTGAAAATAGTGATAAATCGCTTGGTATTGCAAATACTAAAAGTGCAGCTACATCTAGCGCATTTAACTTGCATCAAAAAATATCAGGCTATAGCAAAACAACTTATGGTACCGGTGAGAAGCTCACCCCATATGATGATGTGACCACATATAACAATTATTATGAGTTTGGTACAAGTAAAAGTGAGCCTGCGATTAATGCCAAGTTATTCAAACCACACCCTTGGACTATCAGTATAGAGGGCGAAGTAAAAAAGAATAAAACCATCAGTATCGAAGATATATATAAACTTGCCCCATTAGAAGAGCGTATTTATCGTATGCGTTGCGTTGAAGGCTGGTCCATGGTAATCCCCTGGGTAGGGCTTCCTCTCGCACAACTCATTAAGTGGGCTGAGCCAAATGCCAATGCTAAATATATAGAGTTTATATCTATGGCGGATTCGCAACAAATGACGGGCGTTAACCTTCCCGTGCTTGATTGGCCTTATGTTGAAGGTTTGCGTATGGATGAAGCGATGAATCCACTCACAATCTTGGCTGTAGGTTTGTATGGTGAACAATTACCCAACCAAAATGGTGCGCCTATACGTTTAGTTGTACCTTGGAAATATGGTTTTAAAGGTGCAAAAGCTATTGTGAAAATCCGTTTTACGGAAAAAATGCCACTCACAACGTGGATGAAAGCTGGTCCCAATGAGTATGGTTTTTATGCCAATGTGAATCCACAAGTTGATCATCCACGCTGGACACAGTCTTCAGAAAAACGTATTGGCGCAGGATTGTTCGCTGGACGTATTAAAACTCAGATGTTCAATGGTTATGCTGAACAAGTCGGGCAGATGTATGCGGGTTTAGATTTGCGTAAGAATTTCTAGGTTATAACTTATGTTGTATACATTAAAGATCCATCACTTTTTAAGTGCATCACCAACAAAAAAACAGATTGTATGGGTTAAGTTTTTTGTTTTTTTATTATCGCTTGTGCCACTTATTCGGCTTTTTTGGTTGGGTCTGCAAGATGATTTAACTGCAAATCCCGTCGAGTTTTTAGAGCGTTCCACTGGGTACTGGACGCTGTTCATATTATTATCAACCTTAAGTTTAACACCTGTCAGGCTAATGACAGGTCGTGTCTGGCAGCTACAATTAAGGCGCATGCTGGGGTTATTTATGTTTTTTTATGCTTGCTTACATATAACGGCTTACATGTGGCTAGATTTTAGTTTTGATTGGACAGCTATTACTAAAGACATTGTTAAACACAAATACGTTCTGGTTGGGTTTGCCGCATTTGTACTCACCGTGCCATTGGCAATAACCTCTAATAAATTTATGTTGAAACGCTTACGTGAACGATGGAAGAAATTACATCAATTAGTTTATTTCATTGCGATTTTAGGCGTATTGCATTTTTGGTGGTTAGTTAAAAAAGATATACGTGAACCTTTGTTGTATGCAGTGATTTTATTTTTCTTATTGGGAATCAGGATTTATTTCAAATACTCAAAGCAATTGAATAAGGTTGATTGCTAACCATTTAAGCAATGCTTTTGTTTGTTACACGCAACCTCAAAACCTGACATTGAAAATGAGAGTTTAGGGCTACCGTATTGTGAGGTATGCTGATAGTAAAAAACTATGTAATTTTTACAATGCTCAACCTACCTAGCGTGTGAGATTAGCTTGTACTTTGGATTTATAGATAATGGAATTTATTTTTTCATTATTTTTGTAAACTTCAGCTCATAGTCAATCATTAAAAGCTCTTGTTGTTTGGCATGGCGATATGCTGAATTAGAGTAAAAATTAAATTTACTTCTATCAAATCTATTTTCTAAGGCTTTAGATTTATTGCTAAGGTTACTTTCAAGTTTTTCACTGGGCGTCATTTGTATTACTCCTAAACACTGTTGTAGAAGTATGAACAGGAATTGTGAAGAATTTATTAAGGTTTGTATAATTACCTATGGTGGCATCTTGTCAGAGATGCTAATTTGAGACTGTGAATTTTAATGTGTGTAAAAAGGTTGTTGATTACTTAACATTAATCTAGGAGAAACTATGAATACAACTAATAGTACTGATTCCCGTCACTTTTCACGAATACCTTTTCAAGCGGATGTTCAACTGCATATTTATTCAGCAGAGGATATAGAAACGTCACACTTGCTTGATATCTCACTTAAAGGTGCACTGATTAAAACTGAGCATGAGATTACAAGGCATGTAACTGGTCAGCGTTGCAGCATGACGCTTTATCTTGGACGTGACGGGGAGAGTATTACGATGATAGGTGAAATTGTGCATCAGGAAGGACCGTACTTAGGTATTGAATGCCAGCATATAGACCTAGATAGCATGACCAGCTTAAGGCGACTTGTGGAGCTGAATACTGGAGATGAGAAGTTGTTGGAAAGAGAGTTAAGCGAGATGTTGAGTTTGACTGCTGACAAAAGGTAAAAACTGTTATCCCTTTACTAGCTTTTTATTGCTAGCTGGTTAAGCTATCTTTGACTATATCAAGAATTATTGATGTGTTAATACTTGTTTATATATTCTGTTGTCATGCTATCGTCAGGTAGATCGCTAACATAAAACCTACAGAGGCTATAGAAAATGTTAATAAAGAGGCTAACCAAGTAATTGCTAGATTTGGTACATCTTTAGAAGGGAGTGTTCTTACATAAATATGATGGTTTAATTGCGCTCCTAATGTAATTGCTATACCAATAACGACAAGTGCAATACCCAAAACATTTGAGAGTCTATTGTTGTGATGGATGTGATTTATCCCTGTACTTGAAGCAGAAAGCAGGGTTAAAAACAACCCAAACTTGGCGACGACAAATCCTAGTGCCATGACTGTTATGCCAGACCTTACCCATGCTAGCAATGTTCGTTCGGCAGCAAAAAACACCCTTGGGTCAGAACTCATGACTATTCCTTAATTAACCAAACGGCTTCTGTATAGCAGAATATAGCCGAAGCATATGCGGCTTATTTTTTGCAGGTATTGATGCCAAGTATTGTATATGCAGGGCACCAGCCAATTAGACCAGTAGCGAGTGGAACTATGCCGATGTATGCCCAGACTGGGCCGTGAAATACTGCAGCCCAAGCTACAAGAGCCAAACCAGCTAAAATACGAACAACACGATCAATACTGCCAGTATTTGATTTCATTTTCATATCTCCTTAAGTTTAGGTAGGTTAAACCTGTTTTCTGCATCTATAGCGAGTTACTTCTCATCATCCGTTAGCTCGGTTTCTAACCACATTACATTAATCACGCCAAATGCGAGTGCTAATCCTACACCTAATATCCATGTGAAATACCACATTGTTATTCTCCTAACTTTACCGATTATTAATATGCGGTATGTGTATTGTCTTGAATTGATTGAACCGTTACTTTCCCACGCAGTACTCGATACACCCAAGATGTATAAACCATAATCAACGGTAAGAAAATGAGGGTGACAATAAACATAATCCCCAATGTTTTTTTGCTGGAGACAGCATCCCATATTGTTAAACTGCTGACGGGGTCAGTGCTGGAAGGCATAATAAATGGGAACATTGAAAAGCCCGCAGTTAAGATGATGCCTGCAATGGCGAGACTACTGAATGCAAAGGCTGTGCGTTCAATTTTGAATCTAGCGCTTAATAGTGCCAAAGCGATGCCTGCAAAGCCAGCCATTGGTGCAAGTAACATCCACGGGTAAGTGTGGTAATTACTGAGCCATGCGCCAGCTGATCTCACTACAGTTTTAGTTAATGGATTCAGGGCAATGTTGGCGTTTTGCGTAGATGTAACTACGTAACCATCTATGCCATAGGTAATCCAAATGCCGGCGAACGCAAAGCCAGCCGCACACACAATGCCTGTGATGATAGCTGCTTTCTGCGCACGTTTTTGTATTGCGCTATCAGTACGTAATTGTAAGTAAAGTGCCCCGTGCATCATGAGCATACTTAAGCTGACTACGCCGCATAATAGTGCGAATGGATTGAGTAATGCCCAAAAACTATCAGTGTAGAATGAGCGTAACGTAGCGTCATAATGGAAAGGTAGGCCAATAAGCAGATTGCCAAACGCTACACCGAATACTAAGGCAGGAATTGCTCCACCAGCGAATAGTGCCCAGTCCCAGCCATTACGCCAGCGTGGGTTTTCTAACTTACTACGGTAATCAAAGCCGACTGGACGGAAGAATAGTGCAAACAGCACCAGTAATAAGGCAACGTATAGTCCTGAAAATGCCGCAGCATAGACAAGTGGCCATGCGGCAAAAATAGCGCCGCCAGCAGTAATTAGCCAAGTCTGATTACCTTCCCAAGTCGGGCCAATGGTGTTGATGATGACTCTGCGCTCTGCATCGCTTTTACCCAAGAATGGCAACCATGCAGCTACCCCCATATCAAAGCCATCCATTACGGCGAAGCCAATAAGTAATACGCCAATAAACAGCCACCAGATGAGCTTTAGTATTTCATAATCAAAGAATGTCATGATGTTCCTCTTTTAAGCGTGGATAACTTCAGCTTGGTTTTTTTCAAAAAAGTAACGACCTGTGTGTAGGCTGGAAGGGCCTAGTCGGGCGTACTTGAACATTAGGAACATCTCGACTAGCAGTAGCAGTGTGTAGAAACCGATAAACCCAGCTAGGCTGAAGTAAAGATTGCCAGTGGTTAATGATGATGTTGATAAGTGGGTAGGTAATATGCCTGAAATTGTCCATGGCTGACGACCCATCTCAGCTACAATCCAGCCTGTTTCAGCGGCTATCCATGGTGCAGGTATTGCATACAGGGCTAATCGTAGTAGCCATGTTTGCTTGCTGATTGTACGTTTGGCTGTAAAGTAAAATGATGCGGCGAAAATGATTAGCATAAGAACCCCCATTGCCACCATTACACGGAATGACCAGAAGAGGGTGAATACATTAGGGATAGTGTCTGTGGCAGCTTGCTTGATTTGCGCCTCAGTTGCATCTGTTACGTTAGGGGTGTACTTTTTGAGTAACAAGCCGAAGCCTAAATCCTGTTTTGTCTTTTCAAATGCAGCAATCGAGGCTTCAGATTTATCACCGCTCTTTACACGCTGCAAGTCGGCATACGATTGCATGCCGTTGCGGATGCGCACTTCATTCTGGTTCTTAATGTCAATCAGCCCTGTAACTTCTTCATCTAGTGAGCGAGTTGCGATCAAACCTAGTGCATAAGGAATCTTTATTGCGTAATCTGTACGTTCTTCTATCTGATTAGGCAGGCCAAATATGGTGAATGCGGCTGGTGCTGGTTCAGTGTGCCACTCAGCCTCAATTGCTGCTAATTTTACTTTTTGTACTGAGCCAGTGGTGTAGCCGGACTCATCCCCCAAGACAATTACAGATAATATAGAGGCCAGACCAAAGCCTGATGCCACCGCAATGGAGCGTAGAGCAAAGCCAACATCACGTTTTTTGAGTAAATACCATGATGAAATGCCCAGCACAAACATGGATGCCGCCGTATAGCCAGCTGCAACGGTATGTACAAACTTTACTTGCGCAACCGGATTGAAAATAAGTGCGGCAAAGCTGGTCATTTCCATGCGCATGGTTTCATAGTTGAATTCTGCGCCAACTGGATTTTGCATCCAGCCATTCGCAATTAGAATCCACAATGCTGAAAGGTTAGAACCCAGCGCGACTAGAAAAGTGACCATGAGATGTTTTTCTTTTGAGAGTTTATCCCAGCCAAAGAAAAACAAGCCGACGAACGTGGATTCCAGAAAAAAAGCCATTAAACCTTCAATCGCAAGTGGTGCACCAAATATGTCACCAACATAATGGGAGTAATAAGCCCAATTGGTGCCAAACTGAAACTCCATGGTAATACCCGTGGTTACGCCCATGGCAAAGTTGATGCCAAATAGCTTACCCCAGAATTTGGTCATATCCCTGTAAACCTGTTTGCCTGTCATGACATACACAGACTCCATAATCACCAGTATCCATGTCATGCCTAGGGTAAGTGGCACGAATAGAAAGTGGTAAAGTGCCGTCGCACCAAATTGCAAGCGGGATAGATCAACAACTTCAGCGGATGGCAGCATAGCAAAAACCTTATTCGTTAGAATGATTTAATATCATACGTGTGACAGCCAGCTGTCTTGCGTCTTTGTCCATAGGGTGAGAAAAAAACAGTGCCCATAGCAACCATAACAGCATGATTTTAATAGTTAGAATAACCGCAATTTCAATGGTTAATCGACCAGATTTTCTCGACTCTTTCAGTCGCTTAATGTGATCGAAATACCAAGTTATCATGGAGACAGTCTAGGTTAAAGTCCAGAGTATTTGCAATGTGACATGATGTCGCATTGCAAATACTCTGGTATAGACATTAGATAGCATGAATTAATGATTAGCCAGATTACCTGGTCTTGGTTTGAAGCCAGTCAGTGCATGATTACGTGCCTGTGCAGCTGGCGCTAAGCTGTCACCTTTTTCATTAAGCGTTTTATTGATCTCAATGCCATGGCGATAATAATCATTATCGGTGACTGGATCAGGTCGTGTTATTGCCAGATAAAGCGTAATAAATGACGCAATCACCACAATAAGAGGGCCTGAAATAACCAGCCATGCATGACCATATTTCCACCAAGGTTTGGTATCCAACGTTTCCATTTTAATCTTCCTTAATCAGGCTGACATCACCACGTTGATGTGTCATGCGCTACTCCGACCGATAAAATTGCGAATAGTTGCTACCTAGGTACTAAAAATATTGATTTTTCACTCACGGTTTCTTGGCTTTCTACTGATTGAATCTCAAAAGTGATTTTATGTGATCCAGAGTCGGCAGATCCATCTGGGATTTTTAAGTCCACAATTAACCAACGGGCTTCAGTAGGGTTGACTATCACCGTGTTGTTGTATTTTTCTTCACCTTCATGTTTTTCATCATGCTCTTGATCTGTCTCGGTCTCAAGCTGTAGTCCTTTAAGACCTTTAGCGCTGAGCTTGTAATGTTGTGTTTCCTCAGTGCCGTTCATGATTTGTATACGGTAAACATTTTCTAGCATGCCATCATCAGAGATACGTGCCATTACGCCACGGTCACGCTCAATATCAACGCGGAATGGGGTTCTTAGCCACAGGCTGACTAGCAGGCCAGTAATGATTAAGCCAAGAATGCTGGTGTATAGGATGACGCGTGGGCGTAAAATGCGTTGTAACATCTCCTTGTGCGACCAGTGGTTGTTAATGGCATTTTGAGTGGAATATTTAACTAAACCACGCTCATAGCCCATTTTATCCATCACAGTGTCACATATGTCTGCACAGGCACCGCATCCAATACATTCATATTGCAAACCTTTGCGTATATCAATGCCAGTAGGGCAGACCTGTACACATAAACTACAGTCAATACAAGCGCCTAGTCCGCTAGCAGTGCTGTCTGTTTTGCGTGATCTGCTACCGCG
>DAIDAH010000280.1 GCA_027310735.1 Methylotenera sp.
GTGCTCACAACACCGATTTTCAGCATCTTGATTTGCGTACCGCGCAGCCGCTCCATCATGGTATTGGCTTCGTTAAGCGTACTGGAAACACGGCGCGCATAGAGCAAAAAGTACTCTCCGGCAGAAGTAAGCTCAACCTTACGATTCTCACGTCTGAACAGGCTTACGCCCATATCTTCTTCCATCTCTTTAATTTGCAGAGAAACCGCCGGCGCGGTGATATGCAACTCTTCTGCTGCACGTGAAAAGCTCATGTGCTTGTTTGCACTAAGAAAAATTCTAATTTGTCGTAGCGTGAGATTTCGCATAAGTAAAACTTAATCTAATATAAAGTATTCATCAATATACCTTAATAGAAATAAATCTTAAAGTACTACTCATCAACAATTAACTTAATAAATTAGATGTATGATGAAATTACATTAACGATTATTAGATATATTTACCCTAATAAATTAAGCAGACAATCCTCACAGAAATTCGTAAAGCCTTTATTGACCGATGCAATAAGCTAAGCATGCAACTAAGTTTAGATTATAAGTCACTAAGAAATTAAGATAAGGACAAGTCACATGAACGCACAACGTATCACATTATCAGCTTTTCTGGCAGATGCCTCGCAAGGCCTACCTAAGGATAGTCAGCTAGCTGACTTGCTATTGAATATCGCAGATACAGCAAAAGCTATCGCGAAACTCACCGAAAAAGGTGCGCTGATCGACATGGTTGGCAAGCTGGAAAGCCAAAACATTCAAGGCGAAACGCAAATGAAGCTGGATGTAGAAAGCAACCAGATCTTTATCGACAATTTAACGCGTAGCGGTTTGGTCGCGGGTCTCGCCTCAGAAGAGATGGAAGCGCCAGTATTGATTGCGGACGACCAACACCAAGGTGCTTATCTGGCTATATTTGACCCATTGGATGGCTCATCCAACGTGGCTGTGAATGTATCTGTAGGCTCAATATTTTCTGTGTTACATGCGCCGACAGACGCCTTACCAGTAGAACAAGACTACCTGCAGGCAGGTAGAAAACAAGTCGCAGCTGGTTATGCAATTTACGGTCCTTGCACCATGTTAGTCATTACTGTTGGCAAAGGTACACACGGCTTTACTTTGGATCGCGACACTGGTGAATTTTCCCTCACTCACGCGAATATACAAATTCCTGAAGACACTGCCGAATTTGCCATTAACGCCAGCAATGAACGATATTGGGAGCCACCTATCAAACGTTACATCAGTGAATGCAGAGCTGGTGTAAGCGACAATAGTCGTGAAAAGAACTTCAACATGCGCTGGATCGCCAGCATGGTAGCCGACATTCATCGCATACTGATGCGCGGTGGAATTTACATGTATCCAAAAGATAATAAAGATGTAGCAATGCCAGGTAGATTACGCTTGATGTATGAAGCCAACCCGATGAGCATGATCGTTGAACAAGCCGGCGGATTATCTTCAACAGGCC
Source organism: Methylotenera sp. (assembly GCA_027310735.1). Lineage (GTDB taxonomy): Bacteria > Pseudomonadota > Gammaproteobacteria > Burkholderiales > Methylophilaceae > Methylotenera. Next base: position 1,471 of record DAIDAH010000280.1, read on the forward strand.
GAGTGCGCATACAGGATATTCAACCTGAAAAAGTACATCAACGCGTACCCGTGATTATGGGCTCAAAGAATGAAGTATTACGTGTTGAAAGTTATCATAAAACATAAGGCACAACCAATGTTCTGCCATTAACGATAGGCGCGCAAGACTAATGACATAGCCTTGAAATGTAAAAATACAAAGGATATAAAAATGGCTTTAATCTCACTCAGACAGTTACTAGACCACGCTGCAGAATTTCAGTATGGTCTTCCAGCATTTAACGTAAATAACATGGAGCAAATCCAGGCCATTATGAAGGCAGCGGATGAAGTGGATAGCCCAGTGATTATGCAAGCCTCGGCAGGTGCCAGAAACTATGCTGGCGAACCATTTCTGCGTAAATTAATTGAAGCGGCTATTGAGCAATATCCACATATTCCATTATGCATGCACCAAGATCACGGCGCCTCTCCAGCCGTTTGTCATGCGGCGATTCGTAGCGGCTTTTCCAGCGTGATGATGGATGGCTCGTTGATGACCGATGCAAAAACCCCTTCGACTTACGAATATAACGTAAATGTAACGCGTCGCGTAGTTGAAGCGGCGCATGCAGTAGGCGTATCTGTAGAAGGCGAGTTAGGTTGCTTGGGCTCATTAGAAACAGGACAAGCTGGCGAAGAAGATGGCGGTGGTGCAGAAGGAATTTTAGATGAATCACAATTGCTTACCGACCCTGACGAGGCCGCAGAATTTGTCAACACGACACAAGTGGATGCACTAGCCATCGCAATTGGCACTAGCCATGGTGCATACAAATTCAGTCGCCCACCTACAGGCGACATTCTTGCCATTGATAGAATCAAAGCAATACACGCACGCATTCCAAATACACACTTGGTGATGCACGGCTCTTCCAGTGTAGATCAGGAATGGTTAGAAATGATCCGTCAATATGGCGGACAAATTAAAGAAACCTACGGTGTGCCAGTATCTGAAATTATTGAAGGTATCAAATATGGTGTACGCAAAGTCAATATTGATACGGACATTCGCCTTGCCATGACGGCTGGCATGCGTAAAAAAATGATGGAAAGCCCCGATGAGTTTGATCCACGAGCCTTCTTTAAATCAGCGGTTGCTGCGGCAAGAAGCGTTTGTAAAAATCGCTTTGAAGCATTTGGCAGCGCAGGACAAGCCTCTAAAATTAAAGTCATCCCATTGGATGCAATGGCTGCCCGTTATGCAAAGGGAGAGTTGTCTGCGATTATTAAGTGAGTTTAAAAGTCATCTGACTTTGCAAAATATCACAATAAGATTAATCGAGGTTTAAAAATGAGACGCAAACTAGTTGTAGGCAACTGGAAAATGCATGGCAGCGTTGCAACCAATAAAACGCTCTTAGCCGGCATCATCAGTGGTGTGCAAAATTTAGACAATAGCGATTGCGCGGTATGTGTGCCCTACCCATACCTTTGCCAAACGCAATTGTTTTTACAAGATACAAAAGTAGCTTGGGGCGCACAAAATCTCTGTCCCAATGAAGATGGCGCGCTTACTGGCGCTGTATCTTCTGCCATGTTAGTAGATTATGGTTGCACTTACGTGATTCTTGGACACTCCGAACGACGCATTCAATTTCATGAAACGGATGAAACAGCTGCGGCAAGATTCAATGCTGCCTTAAAAGCTGGTCTGACCCCTGTTTTTTGTATGGGTGAATCTAAAGAGGAACGCGAATCCGACTGGACTGAATATGTGGTTGGCCGCCAGCTGGACTCTATCATTAGACGCTTTGGTGCAGAGG
>DAIDAH010000281.1 GCA_027310735.1 Methylotenera sp.
GGTCTATGTCGCGTATCAGGAAATTGATGCCATTGCTGTCGGTAATGAGCAGGCTGGTATGCGTTAGCCTGCGGATGTGATCCTCAGCTTTGAGCGTCAGTTCTGCATCGCCACGATCCGTTACTACCTGCCAGATGCTAGGTGTGGCGAAGCTGGAAACTTGCTGTATATGCTGAATTTCTGGCATGAACTCACGTTGCGCAAGTTCCTCTTCAATATAGGTGCGGATGCTTTCTGGTGCGTCAGCCAGATGCGGAATCCATGCTAGCTCATGGCCGTTATTGCCTACCAGCGATAGCCCTTCTTCAGGTGCCGCAATCGGAAATGCGCGCACGGGAATGACGCCGTCGTGAATCATTCCATCGTGAGTCGTGAGTTGCAGTCTGCCTGCAAGGTTGCGTGTGAGTGTGAAGTCGGTCATGGACGTATGCTTAATTAACTCAATTTATTCAGTTTGATCTTGACTGTCAAGATCGTTATCTACGTTACGCGCTTGTGCTTGATACAAACGGTAATAAGCACCTTCTCGTGCCATTAAATCATCGTGATTGCCCACTTCAACGATCTTCCCTTGATCCAGCACCACTAAGCGATTAGCTTTATGTAATGTTGACAGTCGGTGAGCAATGGCGATGGTGGTGCGGCCATGTACAAGGTTATCTAAGGCTTTCTGAATTTCTTTTTCAGTTTCAGTATCTACTGAGGCTGTCGCTTCATCCAAAATCAGAATGCGCGGGTCAATGAGCAGTGCGCGGGCAATGGATATCCGTTGGCGTTCGCCACCGGATAGGCCATGACCACGTTCGCCAACCAGCGAGTCGTAACCATGCGGTAGGCGTAGAATGAACTCATGCGCGTGTGCAGCACGTGCGGCAGCCACGATTTCATCGCGAGTCGCTTCAGGTTTGCCGTAAGCGATATTTTCGGCAATGCTACCAAAGAACAGGAATGGCTCTTGTAGTACCAAGCCGATATTGCGCCGATATTCGGAGATAGGTAGAGAGCGAATGTTCACGCCATCTAAGCTGATTGAGCCTGCGGAGACATCATAGAAGCGGCACATCAGATTCACTAATGTACTTTTACCTGAGCCGCTGTGACCGACCAAGCCTATCATTTCGCCCGGTGCGATGGTCAGGTTGATATCTTTAATCACGGCACGGTTGCCGTAGCGGAAGCCTGCCGAGCGGATTTCAATTTGTCCTGTGACTTTATCTAGATGAACAGGGTTGCTTGGCTCTGGTACGCTGGATATATGGTCGAGAATGTCGAAAATCCGCTTTGCACCAGATGCGGCTTTTTGTGTAACCGATACGATACGGCTCATGGAATCAAGACGAGTATAGAAGCGGCTGATGTAGGCAAGAAAAGCGGTGAGCACCCCGACACTGATTTCATTCCGTGATATTTGCCAGATGCCGAATGCCCACACCATAAGTAGGCCGACTTCGGTAAGCAAAGTAACGCTTGGGGAGAATAAAGACCAAATTTTGTTGATGCGGTCATTGACGGCTAAATTTTGCTGATTAGCTTCGCGGAAGCGTGTCGCCTCACGTGATTCTTGTGCAAAAGCTTTCACCACACGTATGCCCGGGATGGTGTCGGCAAGTACATTGCTGACTTGTGACCAGACGCGGTCAATTTTTTCAAAGCCAGTACGTAGTTTGTCTCGCACCAAATGAATCATCCATGCAATAAATGGTAATGGTAGTAGCGTGACCAGCGCTAGTTTCGCATTAATGGAAATCAGAATAGCGGCGGTCATGATGATCATCAGTACGTCCGTTGCGAAATCCAGTAAATGTAGCGAGAGGAATACACAAATGCGATCAGATTCCGAGCCAATACGCGCCATTAAATCACCCGTGCGTTTGCCGCCGAAATACTCAAGGGATAGTTTGAGTAGATGTTCGTAAGTAATGGTGCGTAAATCTGCGCCGATACGTTCGCTGACCAATGCCAGAATGTAGGTCTTTGCCCAGCCTAGCCCCCAAGCTAATAGCGCAGAGCCAAATAAGCCTGTGAGGAGTAATGCCACCATGCGGAGGTCAATGGGGGCACCATTTTGGTAGGGAATCAGCACCTTATCCATCAGTGGAATGGTTAGATATGGTGGTACCAGTGTTGCTGCAGTTGACGCTAGCATCAGCACAAACCCAGTCAGTAGTTGCCATTGATATGGCTTTGCAAAACGCCATAAACGGAACAGTGTCCAAGTCGATGGGGGAGCATCAATCGTGCTACTACATTGAGGGCATTCATCATCATCGGCAGAGAGTGGTGTCTGACATTTTGGACAAAGTTCTGCTGGTTTTATTTGAATAGGCTGCTGAGTTATTGTGCTGGCGAGTTGCTGTTCAAACTGCTTGATAAAGCGATTTGCAGCAACATCGTGCGCTAAAGTGTAGTACCAGGCTGCCAGTCGTACACCATCGTCAAATAATTCAATTTTGCCTACACCGGCGTGGTCATGACGCTCACATTTAAGTCCAGCATGGTAAGCGTATTCTGTAGGGCTTGTAGTTTCATTGTTTTCAGTGCTATTGAAATGCAATAGGCGCTGATTCGTGATGACCAGTAATTGTTTTTTGAAGAACAACTGCGCATCAAGGTTGGTTTCGAGCCATGCCTGAATCTCTTCAGTATTGTTCAGTTTTAGGTGTGATAATGACTGTGCTTTGGTCAGGGCCTTGGCCGGAGTATTGGTTGATTGCATGTATGTTTCAACGGTAGCCTGCCAAATATTCGGCAGCGCTTTGGAGGCTAAAGTTAGAGGAGATATATTGTTGTTCACAACAGCGGAGTGTACTACATTCAAGATGTCTTACAAATAGCAAAAAAGGCCACTCAAACCATTGCGTTGTCAGGCTATCGTAAGGTTCGTCGAGTATAATTTAGAGGTCGTTATTAATTTTTAATTCATCTAGGCAGATTGATGGAGTTTCTCAAGATTTTACCGTTGCGCGGACCGAATATCTGGACATATCGTCCTGTGTTGGAGGTTTGGTTAGACATTGGTGTGTTAGAAGATTCTCCTTCTAATATGATCCCTGGTTTTTACGAGCGATTAACCGCGTGGCTACCTTCCCTTGCAGAGCACCGTTGTGGCATTGGTGAACGTGGTGGTTTTTTACAGCGTGTGCGTGAAGGTACGTGGCCAGGACACATCTTGGAGCATGTCACGCTTGAGTTACAAAATATGGCGGGTATGCAGGGGGGCTTTGGCAAGGCGCGTAGTACGGCTGTCCGTGG
>DAIDAH010000282.1 GCA_027310735.1 Methylotenera sp.
GCATGACGAGGTCTGTAATAGTGCCAAAGATGGCCGTCTGTATTGGGTTGATACTACGATTGCGCCATTTATGGGGGATGACGGTAAGCCACAAAGTTATATCTCTATCCGTACGGACATTACGCAGCGTAAGGCAGCAGAAGAAAGAAGTAATCATCTCGCATTTTATGATGCGCTCACTGAGTTACCTAACCGGCGCCTGTTGCTGGATAGACTGAATCAAGCCTTGGTTGCCAGTGCACGTAGTCATAAAAGAGGTGCATTACTGTTTCTGGATCTGGACCATTTTAAAACACTCAACGATACTCTCGGTCACGATGTTGGTGACTTGCTACTGCAACAGGTTGCTGTGCGGCTAACCTCTAGTGTCCGGGAGGGGGATACGGTTGCCAGACTCGGGGGTGATGAGTTTGTAGTGTTGCTGGAAGACTTGAGTGAACATGCCGTTGATGCCGCAGCTCAAATTGAAGTGATCGGACATAAAGTTCTGGCATCGCTTAATCAACCATATCAGCTCGCCTCATACGACTATCACAGCACACCGAGCATAGGCGCAACCATATTTAGTGGTCATACATTATCTGTAGAAGAGCTTCTGAAACAGGCGGATATCGCTATGTATCAATCAAAAGAAGCAGGGCGCAATGCCATACGTTTCTTTGATCCGAATATGCAGGAGATCATTACTGCCCGTGCCTCGATGGAGCAGGAGTTGCGCAAGGCGATTGAACAGCGTCAGTTCCAGTTGCACTATCAAATTCAAGTCGATAGTACTGGCAAACCTTTAGGCGCAGAAGCTTTAATCCGTTGGTTGCACCCAGAGCGCGGCATGATCTCGCCATTCCACTTTATTTCACTGGCAGAAGAAACTGGTTTAATTTTACCCATTGGCCAATGGGTGCTAGAGTCAGCCTGCGCACAGCTTAGCTTGTGGCAGAAAAACTTACTTACAAGCGATCTTGTTCTGGCTGTCAATGTCAGTGCCAAACAATTCCGGCAAGTGGATTTTGTAGCACAAGTGCAGGCTACTGTGCAACGACTTGCCATCAACCCGATGTTACTCAAGTTGGAGCTAACAGAGAGCATGCTGCTGGAGGATATAGACGACATTATCGCCACCATGCATGCATTGAAAGTCATAGGCATCAGCTTCTCATTGGATGACTTTGGTACAGGTTATTCATCCCTGCAATATCTTAAAAAATTACCACTGGATCAGCTTAAGGTTGATCAGTCATTCGTGCGCGATATCGTCACTGATAACAGTGATAAAGCGATTGTGCGCACCATTATTACCATGGCACAAAATTTAAATCTTGATGTGATCGCTGAAGGTGTCGAGACCAAAGCGCAGCGACAGTTTCTGATGAGTAATGGTTGCATGCATTATCAAGGCTATTTGTTCAGTAAGCCTGTGCCCTTGGCAGAGTTTGAGTTGTTATTGCATCGTCAATATGCAGCAATTTTAGATAGCAAGATTGCTTAAATTAAATGATTAAAAAAACAGAAGGAATTTAATATGAAAGCGCCAGTGACTAAAATTGAGGTTGAACTTAAGGATACCAGTTCTATCGTTTCTAAGACTGATCTTAAAGGCATTATCACTTATATCAATCGAGATTTTTTAGAGATAAGTGGTTTTACAGAACAGGAGTTGATAGGTAAAAACCATAATCTTGTGCGTCATCCGGACATGCCTCCAGCCGCTTTTAAGGATTTATGGGATACAGTGAAAGCGGGTAAGCCATGGAATGGCATTGTAAAAAATCGTTGTAAAAATGGAGATCATTACTGGGTGGAAGCTAATGTGGCTCCGGTGCGTGAAGGTCAACATGTGATTGGTTATATGTCCGTCCGAAGTAAGCCTACGCGTCAGCAAATTAGTGATGCCGAGCAAACCTATCGTCAGATGCGATTAGGTAAACTGCCCAAAGCTAGCCTGATTTCCAGACTTGTGCTGACGCTAAGAAATACGTCTTTGTACTACAAAGTGTTAACGGTAATGGCCTTGCCTGTTTGCGCTGTTGTTGGCTTTGCCTTGCTTGGCAATCCAGAGGTAGCCAATGGCTGGGTAATTGCCGGTATCGGTGCTGTTGCTGCATTAATGGCGAGTGCGCTATTGACGCGTGCTATTGTCACGCCTCTTCAACGCGCAACGCAGTATCTAGATGAGATTGCTGGCGGAAATTTGCAACTTAAAATTGACACCAAATGTAATAGTGAAGCTGGCAAGATGATTCAAGCATTGAAATCCATGCAAATTAAAGTAGGGTTTGATGTAAATGATGCACGCAAAACCGCAGAAGAAGCCTATAGCCTAGAAATCGGTCTCAACAACAGCGCGTTGGGGGTGACCTTTTCTGATAGTCAATTTAACTTGCAATATATTAATCAGTCTGCGAAAAATATATGGCAATGCATGGCTTCTGAGGTAAAGAAGCAACACAAGGATTTCTCTGTTAATGAGCTTATCGGCAAAGGCCTAGGCCAGTTTTTTGAACATGATACTGATCGCGCTTTATTGGCACAGCAGTTAACTGCGCCTAAGACGATAGACATTGATATGTACGGTTATCAGCTGCAACTGACCGTTATCCCCATATTTAATAAAAATGGTGAATATCTAGGCCGTATGACGCAGTGGCTAGATCGTACTGCTGAAGTGCTCGCAGAAAAAGAAGTGGCTAGATTGGTGGAGGAAGCAGTGGCTGGAAAGTTATCAGAACGCGTAAATATTTCTATACTACCGACAGGTTTTATTCTGGACACGGGAAAAGGCATTAATAATATTTTAGATGCCGTGATTAATCCGCTCAATATGGCGGCTGGCTATGTCGAGAATTTTGCAAAGGGTAACATTCCCGCCAAAATTACTGACAATTACAATGGTGATTTCAATATCATCAAGAACAACTTGAATGCATGTATTGATGCCCTGAGTTTGCTTGTGGTCGATGCTAATATGCTCGCGCAAGCTGCACAAGCTAATAAGCTGGATACTCGTGCTGATGCCAGCAAGCATTTGGGTGACTACCGTAAGGTGGTAGAAGGTGTGAACTCAACGCTGGATACTGTGATGCAGAAAAATGAGACGGATGCTGCGGTAAAGGCACAGGATGCACAAGTGTTGTCAGATGCTGTCGAGGAAACTCAAGGCATCATTGCCAGTGCAAAAACCGGAGATCTAAGCAACCGCGTCTCGCTAGAGGGTAAAACAGGCGCCATTGCCAGCC
>DAIDAH010000283.1 GCA_027310735.1 Methylotenera sp.
GCCTCCGCTGCTGTAAGCCTGATGATCTGCCTCAATGCCACTGCACTTAACGTGTGGGAAGGTTGGTAGATCAAATGAAGGTGAGCCAGAAGACCGGCCCAATCGAAGATATGGTGTGGCCACGGGGTGTGGGCGGGAACCAGTTGTTCCAATGTGAAATCATTCGCGTTTGGACGGCTGAATTGTGCATAATTTCGATCTTTTCAATTAAAGTCGCTATTGCCATCTGCTTTCTCTTCTTCACATCTAACTGAAACTTATGCTTAGAGGAATAAAGTAATGCACATCGAACCGGGTTATATCTCAGCTGCCAAAATTGCGTTGGCTAATGTTGCCGCTGCAGGCATCCTTGGAAGCCAAACATTTCAATTACTGAAAAAGCCACAATTAGTTTTCCGCACTTTGCTTGCGGCCGTATTTTTCACCCTATTCATGCAGGCTTTTCATCTCCCTGTGGGGCCTTCCGAATTACATTTTGTTGGTGCTATGCCAATCTACCTTACATTCGGCTTTGTTCCCACATTGCTAGGTTTCGGATTAGGACTACTACTACAAGGCTTGATGTTTACACCGACCGATTTGGTGCATCTTGGCGTGAATACACTATCACTGGCTGTGCCGCTTATGCTTGTGCATGCTACGTTTGGTAATCGGTTGCAGGCAGTTAGTGTAAAGACTATCCTCAAGCTTGACGCATTTTATTACAGCGGAGTAACACTGATGGTGGGTTTCTGGCTTGCTGTTGGTGAAGTGGCTACACCTCTTTCAGCATGGCTAACCTTTGCTTCTTCATATCTGGCTTTAGTGATGATGGAGCCTGTGTTTACTTGGATGATAATCATTGGCTTAAAGCGTCTCGAAACGTCAAAGCTAGCACGTTATTGCTTTGAATACCGCGTTGGAACTGCCTGACTTTATGGCCGGTAAAGTATGGTTTGTCGGGGCAGGCCCCGGTGACCCTGAATTAATTACGGTAAAGGGTATGCATCTGTTGCAGCAGGCTGGTGCAGTCCTTTATGCAGGTTCACTTGTTGATCATGCTGTGACATTGTATGCCCCAGACGGTTGCGAAATCCGGGATTCGAAGGATATGACGCTTGAGGAGATTACTGGGTGGCTGATCGAACAAGCGCGTTGTCATGAAACTGTGGTACGGCTACAGACTGGCGATCCAGGTCTGTACGGTGCTCTGGTTGAAATGGTACGTCCTTTGGACGTTGCCAATATCACATGGGCAGTAATTCCTGGGGTTTCTTCAGCGATGGCTTCTGCAGCTGCCGCAGGAGAAACGTTGACGTTACCTGAGGTAACACAAACGGTGATTCTCACTCGCGTTGCTGGTCGGACGCCGATGCCTGATGGTGAGGAGTTGGAAGCATTGGCCGCACACCATACTACCCTTTGCATTTTTCTTTCTATTACTCTGCTTTCAGAAGTGCAGCGCGCTTTGCGTGCTGCTGGCTGGAGCGAAGATGCGCCAGTGCTCGTGGTACAGAAGGCCAGTTGGCCGAGTGAAGAGAAGATCGTACGCGGTACACTACGAGATATCCGAGATAAGTGTCGCAGTGAGAAAATCACAAGTCAGGCAATGATTATAGCTAGTCCGGCATTAGGTGCTCGGCAATGGCCTGAGATTCAACATTCAAAACTATACGATGCGGCTTTTTCGCACCGATTCCGCAAGGCTCGTTAAACCATGGAGCATCAAACGATGAATGAAACCATTTTATTAATTGGTCATGGCTCTCGTGAGCCATCTGGCAATCAGGAAATTGAGCTCTTCGCAGAGCAATGGAGTGCCCGCCAACCTCAGCGTAGGTTGGAAGTATGCTTTATTGAGTTTGCTGAAGTGATGATTGAAGCAGGGTTGGATCGCGCAGCCCGTCATGGCGGACGTGTCATTGTCGTGCCGCTGATCCTCAATGCCGCAGGCCATGTCAAAATGGAAATCCCAGAGCATATTGAACATGCCCGTTTGCGTAATCCGCAGGTCGAGTTCATTTATTGCCATCATCTCGGTGCCTGCGAGGAAATTCTTGCCATTCTCAAACGCAATTTGCGTAAGGCATTAGCTAAATTGGATATGCCAGATCCACGCAATACCGGTGTCATTTTGCTGGGGCGTGGCTCGTCAGATCGTGTTGCTAATGGCGAGGTGGCTAAAATGGCGCGCTGGCTATATGAAGAAGGTGAACACCCGTTGGTGGACATAGCCTTTACTGGCATTACTCATCCACGACTGGAGTCCGTGGTGCTGCGCCAATCCAAATTGGACATGCGCCAGATCGTGGTGTTGCCGTTCTATCTATTTACTGGAACATTAATTGAGCGTATACGCCGCCAAGTAACACGTTTGCAGGCACAATATCCGCAGATTCACTTTGCACTGGCCGACTATTTTGGCTTTGAAGAGGAAATCTATGACCTTCTGGAGCAACGCATTCGCGAGGCTACTGACTTGGCTGCGCCCAAGATGATGGAGTGCGATGGTTGTAAATACCGTGAGTTTGCAGCCGATCATGGTCATGGACATAACCATGACGATCATTCGCATCCACTTACAGTGGTGGCAGCCTAATGAACAGCAACGTCATCACGGAGCAGCTCACCGATGCCGGCCGTCGCATTGAGCACGACTCGTTTGCCATTGTTGATAGTGAGGCCGGACCTCACGCTTACAGCGCTGAGCAGTGGCAGGTGGTGAGGCGGATGATTCATGCTTCAGCCGATTTCGAGTTCAACGGCCTGACCCGCTTCCATCCAGCTGCTGTGGACGCAGGATTAAAGGCCATTCTCCGAGGAGCCCCTATCGTTGCGGATGTGGAAATGATCTGCGTCGGATTATCCAAACCACGCCTAGATTACTTCGGTGTTACCACGCATCAGTTCATTTCCGATGAAGATGTGATTATGCAAGCGACTCAGGAAAATACGACACGTGCGGTGCAGGCCATGCGCAAGGCAAAAGCGCATAACCTACTGGAAGGTAGCATCATCGCTGTGGGTAATGCACCTACTGCGCTCCTAGAAATAGTGCGCATGATTAATGAGGAAGACCTAAAACCGGCGCTGGTAATCGGCATGCCGGTGGGATTTGTTTCAGCAGCAGAGTCAAAAGCCGTGCTGAGCCAAATTTCAGGGTGTCCTTGGATTGTGATTGATGGCCGAAAAGGTGGATCTACGCTGGTTGTAGCTGCTATTCACGCGCTGCTGGCATTAGCTG
>DAIDAH010000284.1 GCA_027310735.1 Methylotenera sp.
AGGTGACACTGGCTGAAGCGCGTGTTATAGCATTAAAAGCACATCCTGGCAAAATCACAGATGAAGAGTTAGAGAATGAAGGTGGTGGCAGTGGTTTACGCTACTCATTCGATATTCGTGTAGGTAAGGTCACACAAGAAGTTGGAGTAGATGCCCAGACTGGCACTGTGTTGGAAAATAAAGTTGAGGGACCTAACCCAGATTAATGCGCTTTAACCCCATCGGTTAGATCCTTAAGTAGAATTTTTAAACAACACTTTTTACAATCTTCAGCTATTTTTTTAAATAAAGTACACCCAATGAACAACACTACCAAGTATGCATTAAGTAAGGTTCCAGAAGTCACTCTTGTTTTTTGGATCATAAAGATTTTTGCCACCACTTTAGGTGAAACTGGTGGCGATACAGTATCTATGTCAATGAATCTAGGCTATCTGGTCGGGACCGTTATTTTTGCAACCGTGTTTCTTATTGCAGTCGTTACTCAAATCAGGGCGAAACTCTTTCGCCCGTTTATTTACTGGACAACCATTATCGCAACCACAACAGTAGGGACGACATTAGCTGATTTCGCAGATCGATCTATTGGCATTGGTTATACGGGCGGATCTAGTATATTGTTTATGCTATTGTTGGCATCTTTAGCCATCTGGTATAAAACACTGGGATCTGTTTCAGTGAATACTGTAAGTTCTCCGAAAGAAGAAGTGTTTTATTGGATAACCATCATGTTTTCCCAAACATTGGGTACGGCATTGGGAGATTGGACGGCTGATACGGCAGGACTTGGATATGGTGGTGGTGCCATTGTTTTTAGTGGCCTACTGCTAGTTGTGCTTGCGGCTTACTTATGGACAAATATATCTAAAACCACGCTTTTCTGGGCCGCATTCATACTTACTAGACCTCTTGGAGCGGTAGTAGGTGACTTTCTCGACAAGCCGCTAAACCAAGGAGGCATTGCATTAAGTCGCTATTCTGCATCTGCGGCATTATTAGTGATCATTATAAGTTGCATTCTATTTTTTCCTCAACGCGCGGCAAAAGGTTCTGGGCATTAACTCAAGGCCGCATTTAAGTAGTATTTGTTGAAAAAATAATAAATAAGGTTGGGTACTCTGAAAAATTGAAACTCTTTATGCGATCCTTAAGAATTTTTGTTATATCAACTATTACCATCTTGGTAACTTTTAACTCGGCTTGGGCTGGCCCTCCCTTTATTACAGATGATCCTGAACCATTAGAGTATCAGCACTGGGAAGTAAATTACGCAGTATCTAAATCATGGCGACAAGATGAGAGTTCTGTAGCCATTCCAAGCATTGACATCAATTACGGGGCTTCGTCTAATGTGCAATTCCATATACAGCCGCGCTACTCCTTTGAAAGCTCAATGACAGGCAGTCACTTCGGAATTGATGATACCGAAGTGGGTGTGAAATACAGATTCTTAAACATTCAGCAAAACAACTTCTCATTTATGGTGGGAACTTACCCTATGCTACAGCTCCCTACTGGCGATACTAAGCTTGGACCAAATCGAGGCAAAGTTCAAAGTTTTTTACCACTTTGGATTCAAGTTAAAACAGACAAGTGGACTACCTATGGTGGAATGGGCCACCGTGTTAACCCAGGAGCCGGTAACAAGAATTCATTATTTCTCGGAGTAACGGCACTTTATCAAGTGACGCACGATCTTCAGTTGGGAGGTGAGGTCTTTCACGAGTCACCCAACACTGTTGACGGACTGGATTCAACAGGGTTTAACCTTGGTGGAAGCTACGCTTTAATTCATGATTACAATCTATTATTTGCTGCGGGTAAAGGGCTTAAAAATGTATCATCTACAAATCAACTTTCCACTTATTTAGCATTGCAAGTACTTTATTGATATTCAACCTACGTATTAGCAAGCTACGTCAACTAAAGGTCAGTAGCCACTAAACCCAACGTCAGCTTTAAGAAAGTCTGAGACTAAACATTGACCGTTTCCATTCTTCTAGGGGGCGTCCCAGAAAACGGAAAAAATCGTACGCTAAACCGGTTGCAGCGGTCGTAACGGCCTGAACTTGCCTGCGCCGATTTTGGCGCTGCTGCGCCAGAGGTAATCGCCGGTCAGGTTGATGTGCTCCCAGCCGAGCGGTGACAGGTGCTGCAACAGCGCGCCATCGACGGCATGCCCGTTGCCGCGCAGCGCATGCGCTGCGCGCTCCAAGTAGACCGTGTTCCACAACACGACAGCCGCCGTCACCAAGTTGAGGCCGCTGGCCCGGTAGCGCTGCTGCTCGAAACTGCGGTCACGGATTTCGCCCAAGCGATTGAAGAACACCGCACGAGCCAGCGCGTTGCGTGCTTCACCCTTGTTCAGCCCGGCATGCACGCGGCGGCGCAGCTCGACGCTTTGCAGCCAGTCCAGGATGAACAGCGTGCGCTCGATGCGGCCCAGCTCGCGTAGCGCGATGGCCAGGCCATTCTGGCGCGGGTAGCTGCCGAGCTTGCGCAGCATCAGCGAGGCCGTCACCGTCCCCTGCTTGATTGACGTAGCCAGCCGCAGGATTTCGTCCCAATGGGCGCGCACGTGCTTGATGTTAAGCGTGCCGCCGATCATCGGTTTCAGCGCGTTATAGGCGGCCTCGCCCTTCGGAATGTAGAGTTTGGTGTCGCCCAGATCGCGGATGCGCGGCGCGAAGCGGAAGCCCAGGAGGTGCATCAAGGCAAAGACGTGATCGGTGAAGCCTGCCGTGTCGGTGTAGTGCTCTTCGATACGCAGGTCGGACTCGTGGTACAGCAGACCGTCGAGGACGTAGGTCGAGTCGCGCACGCCGACGTTCACCACCTTGGTATGGAACGGCGCGTACTGATCGGAGATGTGGGTGTAGAACGTCCGCCCAGGGCTGCTACCGTATTTCGGATTGATGTGGCCCGTGCTCTCGGCCTTGCTGCCAGTGCGGAAGTTCTGGCCGTCCGACGATGACGTGGTGCCGTCGCCCCAATGCTCGGCGAAGGGATGACGGAATTGCGTGTTGACCAGATCGGCCAGCGCCGCAGAGTAGGTTTCGTCGCGGACGTGCCAGGCTTGCAACCAGGATAGCTTGGCGTAGGTCGTGCCGGGACACGACTCAGCCATCTTGGTCAGGCCAAGGTTGATGGCGTCGGCCAGGATCGTGGTCAGCAGCAGGTTTTTGTCCTTGGCCAGGTCGCCTGATTTCAGGTGCG
>DAIDAH010000285.1 GCA_027310735.1 Methylotenera sp.
TTCTGGGTTTGTTATTGGGAGTGGTTTGGAGCCCGTGTGTAGGGCCAACGCTAGGCGCAACAATCACGCTTGCCAGCCAAGGCCAGAACCTTGCGCATGCAACATTAATTATGGCGATTTTTGGTATAGGGGCAAGTGCACCATTGATTGTCTTGGGGATGCTCTCACGACAAGCCATGATGAAGTTTCGCGATAAAATGCTAGTTGTCGGCGCCGCAGGTAAAAAGATACTCGGCGCACTACTACTGATACTAGGCCTAATGATTGTGACTGGCTTGGATAAGAAATTTGAGACAGCCATTCTTAATGCTGCCCCTGACTGGATAGTCAAACTGACAACATCCATATAAAGTGAACCCACCCAAGCTCAATCAGGCTTGGGGTTTAGCCCTGAACCCACAATGCTGACAAAGCTTATGCCAGTTGAATGTTCCATCGGCTAACCGAAAATAAGATCTATTTTTTCGGTGTAGTGGGGATGATTGGTCTGATAGCTCCAGATACCACCACTACTTTTTTGTCCTGCTTGGGTTTTTTAATTTCCTTGTTTTTATGCTGCTGACCTTTTGCCATGATGTTTCTCCTGAAATATTCAGCATTAACCTGATAGATCAATGCCCACTGAAGCCACGATTGCAACCTCAGTCATTGGTAATGATTAACATCCTTACCAATGTGATTGCATCATAGGCTGATGATGAAATATAGGTAAATTATTTATAGTCGCTAACACAGCTATTTTATTTAAAGGATTAGCAACGAAACAAGTAATTATTGTTACAATAATAATATGACTGATACCAACAACCCTAATATAAGCAAGATCGCCCCGCGTAAAAACAAACTTGGCGGTGGCCGTAAGGTTGGCACAGGTAAATTTCGTGAATCAACCTCCGTGCTACGCATTCCTGACAGCCAAGCCCCAGTCATCAAAGACTTTCTGGCTGCTTACCAACGCAAAAAAATAAGTAATAATTTAGACGCGGTCACTGAGTTTGAGTTGCCTGCACTAATAACAACATCCATTGAATTACCCTTGTTTAGCTCTAAAGTCTCAGCAGGACTCCCATCTCCTGCTGAAGAACATATTGAAAAGCGTTTGGATCCCAGCGAGTTTTTGATTGATAAGAAAGATGCAACGTTCTTTGTCACCATTCAAGGTCAATCAATGATAGATGTTGGCTTATTACCCGGCGACAAAGCGGTAGTAGATCGCTCTAAAGTCGCTTCAGTTGGTGACATCGTATTAGCAGTATTGGATGGCGAATTCACCATTAAGACATTAAACCGCACTAAAGAAGGCAATGTACGGTTACTACCGGCCAATTCAACTGGCGCCTACTCACCTATTAACATCACAGAAGAAATGCACTTTGAAGTATGGGGTGTTGTCACAGGCTCGTTCAGACGGTTTAAGTAAAGTACTATAAGCCTACAGCGTTCAAGCAGAAATTAACGTGATGCTGGTTGCAAGTAAAACAATGCAAACTGCTCATAGACCTCTGGATAATGTTTTTTCAGAGTATCTGGTGCGCTAAAAAAATACTCGCTGAACACTGCAAAAAACTCAGCTGGATTAGTTGCAGCATACGGATTGATATGGGTTGATTTTCCCGCAGCCACCTGCTGACATAAAGCATCATAGGCATTCGTCATAACCGCTGACCATGTTTTTCGGCTCATGCCACCACGCAATGGCGGCATGCCGTTCATTGCCCCGTTGAGGCCGTCCAGTTTATGTGCAAATTCATGCAGCACAACATTATGCCCATTCTGGTTATGATAAGTATCACGCTCCACATCATCCCAAGAAAGAATTACCGGGCCGCGTAACCACGACTCCCCAGATAGAACGTTAGACTCATTGTGTATCAGGCCAATGGTATCCATCTGTGCATGGCTAACACGAAACGCAGATGGATAAAGTATTACCTCAACCCAACCGTTAAAATGATCTACGCCCAGATTGAGAATCAATAAACATGCTTGAGAAGCCACCGCAATGCCCATTGAAAGTGTGACCTCCAAGCCTTGAGCCCCTGTGATGAGCTTCTGATCTAAAAACCATGCTGTCATCTCGCGTAAATGCGCCATCTGTACAGAATCCAGACCATTCAACACAGCTATTCGCCGCGTGACCTTATGCCAGACAGAAAGCGGGATTAGATGGCGCTTGAGAATTCTGCGCATGCGCCAGTGCTGTAACGCCGTCGCTAATGGCTGCATAGATTACTCAATGCCCATGGCTGGCAGTTGCTGCATTGCATTGAGACATAGGGATGCGAGACTAAGATAATGGCTCCAAAATTGACTTTATTAACAGCTACTTTAATAGTACATCGCTAATTTTTTATATCCTACACACATTACATAGTACGGTTTACTTATGACACTTAACCAAGGATAGCACTTAGAAAAATTGCACCTTTTTTTGTGATGAGTAGCCAGCCCAGTGTAAAACAATTGATCACAACCATCGCCAAAAAAACAGCTTGAAACGCTTCTTTCTTCGATTTATGACGTAGTGTTTTCTGGGCAACCAGCGCACCAGGCCAGCCGCCAAGCAAACTAAATAAATGCAACGTACGCTCTTTGATTCTCCAGCGGTTATTTTGTGCGGCAGATTTATCGATGGCATAAGTAAGAAATGTCACCACACTTACTCCCAAGTACACGCCCAGAAGAACCAATGGAATTCGCCCAATGAATACAGAAAACACTAAAAATATACAAAATAGAACGGCAAAGTGAGTGCCAAATGAATTGGATTGATTGAGAGCATTTGGTCTACTGGTAGAGCGTGCAGTTAAACGCTCCCCAACAAACCGAATGTTTTTTGCATAACACCGCCCTTTCTCATCGGTTGCGAACTCATAAGTGATTAAATCGCCATTATTGGGTCGAGAAGAACGATTTGAAAAAGCCTTTATATGCACGAATGCTTTTTGACCGCCTCCGTTCGGCACCACAAAACCAAAGCCTTGATCGTCTTTCCAGTTTGTCACTTTGCCTTGATAACGCATGCTGACTCTTGAGATGACTCACACTTAAATTAACAGCCGGACTTTAGCCAGCTCGACTTGATGGATAAATTAGGGCAACTCATTGGTAGTGTACTCAATACCACCCACCCAACTTGCTATCAGGTTATACGCCCAAGCCCCAAAAGCGGTGAAAATAAACCCAAAAATTAAATA
>DAIDAH010000286.1 GCA_027310735.1 Methylotenera sp.
ACTGGTGCGCCTGCTGGTTCCCCTGCTGGAACTGCTCCAACTGTCCAAGATTCAAAACAGAATGCAGATGGTTCAACGACTACAACACAACAAGGTCAAGATACATATTGCCAAGCCAATCCAAATGCCGCGATTTGTAAACAAAAATCAGAATGCGAGCTTCACCCTGACGCGCTTGGTTGTATGCAAGTCGGTGATGTTCCGACTCTTGGTGCTATATCTACAAAGACTGTCGATG
Organism: Methylotenera sp.; assembly: GCA_027310735.1. Taxonomy (GTDB): domain Bacteria; phylum Pseudomonadota; class Gammaproteobacteria; order Burkholderiales; family Methylophilaceae; genus Methylotenera. The sequence goes on from DAIDAH010000286.1 coordinate 239, forward strand.
GTGCTACGTTTACCGAAGCCAATATCATTCAGAATTTAGGCTGTCCTGCTCCTGAATCTGTTTCAATTGGTGGTCATGCAATTACTTTGAGTTACACGCCTTTTTGTACATATGCGGAATCGTTCAGACCGCTTGTACTTGCATTTGCTTATCTAACGGCCGCGCTTCTTATAGTCGGTGCTTTTAAACAATCCTAAGGGGTCTATATGCCATTTGCCGCGCTTCTCGTTATGCTTGCTGAACCTATCGCTAAGCAAGTTTTAATTGCTCTTGGTGTCGGTATTATTTCTTATGCTGGTTGTTCACTGGCAATTGATTCTATCGTTTCTCATATCAATACCGTTCTTGGGTCTACCTCTCAAAATGTTTTGATGGTTGCCACTTTGTTTGGTGTTCCGCAGTCTTTGGCAATTATTCTCGGTGGTGCCGCTTCTGCGGCTTCTGTTTCTGCTGTTAAGAGGTTCGGTATTTTATGATTACCATAATTACTGGTGTCCCTGGTATGGGTAAAACTGCCTTGGTGGTTCAAATGCTTTTGGAGGAAGAAAAAAAAGCACAAAGACCGCTTTTTGTTATGGGTATACCTAGTCTTTTAATTGAACACGTGCCCGCACCTCCTGTTATTGAATGGACGCATCCTGTACCTGATAAAGACGACCCCGAATTACTGTTGCAATATTACAGTTTCCCTCCTAACAGTATTCTGATTGTAGATGAAGCTCAGCGTGTTTTTCGTGCTCGTTCTAGTGGTTCAAAAGTGCCAAATCATGTGCAAGCACTAGAAACTCACCGCCATACTGGTTTAGATATTTGGTTGCTCACTCAAAAACCTCATTTGATTGATTCCAATGTACGTGAATTATGCGGTCGGCATATTCACATACGTGATTCGATTCTCGGCCGCAGACTTTATGAGTGGCCTGAATACCGTGATGTAGGTAATATTTCAAATTTAAAAGACGCTGTTAAACGTCGTTATTCACCGCCTAAAGAGGCTTTTGCTTATTACAAGTCTGCTGAAATACATACAAAGCAATCACGCCGACATCATCAGGTTTTTTACTTTCTTGCTCTGTCTTTGATTGTATTTATTTATTTTGGCTATTCATCTTACAAGCGATTTGCTGACCATTTAAAGCCAAAGCCAAATGCTACATCTCACGACGGTACTGTCAAAAATTCTGATGTTTTCGACGTTTCTCACTCGTTACCTGATAAAGATAAACAACTTGCTAACCAACCTTTACCAGTGATTCAACATCCGTATATTGGTTTTGATTTTGTCATTAAAGGTACTGTAAAAAATCATCGTTTCAATCGTACTTATTACCAATTGGTTAAAGATGATAAGCGGATTTTTACCAATGATGAAGAATTAAAAAAGCTCGGTTACGGCATTACACAGACTAATGATTGTTCAGCTTTTCTTTACTTTAATGGTGCTCAAATTGTCGCATCCTGCAACACCGACGACATAGGGGGCGCGCGCCTGCGCGCTACCAGTGGCGGCGTTGTTGCACATAGTGATTTTGAGCCAGATGTTAAACCTTCGCCATTGATTGATTCTTCAAACTTCACCGCTTCACCTAGCACTTAGGGGGTTACTATGCTTTTTCTTGCGTCTTTGTTTTTGCTTTTGTTGGTCTTTGCTCTTGGTCTTGGCTTTGTTTTTTTATTTGGTATTGCCTTGTATCATTGCTTTTTCGGCTCTAATGACAAGGGGTATGGGGTGAAACCCCATGTAGACCAATCGGGTCAATGTGAGATTGATAACGATGCGGTTTACCGTACTATCAATATTCCTCGCTGGTTATCTCGCGCCATGCAGACTGATTTTTAATCGGTTGAATTTTCTCCTGCAGGAGAATGACTTAACCGACTTTCCCACAGTTTCACCCACAAAAAAAGCCACTTTTCAGTGGCTTCTTTTTGAGTGTAAGGGTTAATTCGGTTTTCCATAACCCGTCATTATACGAAGTAAATAATAGTAGTAACTTGGTGTGTGACCAAGGAGTAAAGCATGTCACATCAAGTAATAGTCCGCGGAAGTAAATTTGCCCTATTTTTAGCATAACTTTGGTCTGATTTACTTTCGGTATTTATATGCCAAAATTACTTCTTTAGTTTTAATTTTAATTAATCAATTACTTATTAATTACTTTCTAAGTATTCTTGATTTTTGAAGAGTTTATAGAAAATTTAGTGAAAAAAATTATTCCATCCTTTTATGCAAATTTACTTCTTTACTCTTAACCAAACTTACTTAATATTTCGTCATTTTGGCTGAAATATTGGTTTGAGCCTTCAGTAATTCAGATACGAGTACTGACTCCGCATTTTGAAGCATTTTAAGCGACTTTTCTTTATCTGCTTGGTAAGGTATCAACTACGTACATATTTCCGTCTTAGGATGGAATTGACAGGTTTCTAGCTACGATAGTATTTCAGTTTGTATAACTTTGATTTTAGCCGATTCCAGTTAAGCGAGTTCTGGCCGCAATTTATATTCAAGGATTTCATCTTCGGTTTGGTGACTAAATAAAATCCAGCTTGACCAATTCTTGGATTTCCTTCCATAAATTTGCAATGAGATCGACGGCTATAGCAGTAATATTTTAGGAATATTTTGGCACTCAATACGTACAAGACTTTTCGCAGTCATCTCTAACCAGAATTTATTTAAAGCCTCAGATTGTAAATGCAATTGTTATGACTAACTTTTGACATTATTACTCTAATGTCAAATAATATCTAAACTCACGATTTAAAAGTATTGAGACCTGAAAATTGACTTTGCAGACTAAATTAACTGTTATCCCAGCAGTCGCCACGATTGATTCCATTAAGCTCTCTGCCGAGTTTGATGGCAGCAATGGTGTTAACCGCGCTATCGGTAACCGCCCCCAGATTACTGCTAACAC
>DAIDAH010000287.1 GCA_027310735.1 Methylotenera sp.
GTGCTACAGGCTATGACCCTAAACTGGGCGATGGCGCAGGTTTGCTGATGCAAATGCCAGATGTCTTTATGCGTAAAGAGGCTGCCAAGCTCGGCATTAATCTTCCTGAAGTAGGCAAGTATGCCGCAGGAAATGTGTTTTTACCTCAAGATGCCAATCATCGCGCTACTTGCGAAGCTTTAATCGCGACTATCGTTGCAGAAGAAAATCAAGTTTTACTCGGCTGGCGTGATGTGCCTGTCGACAATAGCAATATCGCTCAAGCTGCGCGCGATGTTGAACCTACGATGCGTCAAATGCTGGTTGCGAGTGCGTCAGCAGATCAAAATCAGTTCGAACGTAAGTTGTTTGTGATTCGCAAGCGTATTGAGCATGCGGTGCGTACGCTTAATCTGAATGACAACGCAGCGTTTTATATCCCTTCACTTTCTTCACGTACTATTGTTTACAAAGGTATGTTGCTGGCAAATGAGGTGGGTGTTTACTACAAAGATTTGAATGATGAAAGCGTTGTTTCTGCCATGGCGCTAGTGCATCAACGCTTTTCAACCAACACTTTTCCAGCTTGGGATTTAGCGCATCCATTCCGTATGATTGCGCATAACGGTGAAATTAATACCGTACAAGGCAACGTCAACTGGATGGCAGCACGTCATGAGACGATGAAGTCCAGTTTGATTGGCGAGGACTTAGAAAAACTATGGCCGTTAATTGTGGATGGTCAATCTGACTCAGCCTGTTTTGATAACTGCTTAGAGTTGCTAGTGGCTGGTGGTTATAGCTTGCCACACGCCATGATGATGTTGATTCCAGAAGCTTGGGGCAATAATCCCTTGATGGATGAAAATCGCCGTGCATTCTACGAATACCATGCAGCACTGATGGAGCCATGGGATGGCCCAGCAGCGGTAGCCTTTACGGATGGTCGCATGATTGGCGCGACATTAGACCGTAACGGTCTGCGTCCTGCACGTTATTTAGTCACGGATGATGACATCGTGATGATGGCGTCTGAAATGGGCGTGTTGACATTCCCACAAGAAAAAATCGTTAAAAAATGGCGTTTGCAACCAGGCAAAATGTTGCTGATCGACATGGAGCAAGGCCGCATCATTGATGATGCAGAAGTAAAAAACGAACTTGCAACAGCCAAACCATATAAACAATGGATAGCAAAATCACGCTACTTCTTGAGCGATATGCCAAAAGTAGACGGCCAGCTGGAGTTGGCGGCTGATTTATTGGATACCCAACAAGCGTTTGGTTATACACAAGAAGATATCAAGTTCGTATTGCAGCCTATGGTGCAAAATGGTGAAGAAGCCTCAGGCTCTATGGGTAACGACGCTGCATTGCCAGTGTTGTCAGCTAAGCCAAAAGTCTTATACAACTACTTCAAGCAGTTGTTCGCGCAAGTGACTAACCCACCAATCGATCCGATTCGTGAAGAATTGGTGATGTCATTGGTGACATTTATTGGCCCTAAACCAAACTTGTTGGGTGTGGATGACACAACACCACCTATGCGTTTGGAAGCTAGTCAGCCAGTATTGTTATTGGATGAGTTAGAGCAATTGAAGTCGATTGCGACCTTGACTCAAAACCAATACAAATCATTGGTGTTAGATATCACCTACCCAGCCTCTCAAGGCAAGGCGGGCATGGCTGCTGCGGTCACAAGCATTACTAAAGCGGCTTCTGATGCAGTACAAAGTGGTTTTAATATTTTGATTTTGTCTGACCGCAATGTGAGTGAAGCGCGTTTAGCGATTCCAGCATTACTGGCTTGTTCTGCAACGCATGAGCATTTGGTAAAAGCTGGCCTGAGAACCAGCACTGGCTTGGTCATAGATACCGGTTCCGCACGCGAAGTGCATCATTTTGCATTGCTGGCAGGTTACGGTGCTGAGGCAGTTTGTCCATGGCTCACCTTTGAAACGATCAAAGGCATGGCTGCAGATAGCTACACCGCCAACAAAAACTTTGTTAAGGCCATCAGTAAAGGCTTGTATAAAGTCATGTCTAAGATGGGCATTTCTACCTATCAGTCTTACTGTGGAGGTCAAAGGTTTGAAGCCATTGGTTTGAACAGTGAGTTCGTTGACCAATATTTCACAGGTACGGCAACAAACATTGAAGGTATTGGTTTAGACCAAGTGGCTGAAGAGGCTGTGCGTTTACACGCTGGAGCATTTGGTACAGATCCAGTGTTGGCAAATAGCTTAGATGCAGGTGGCGAATATGCTTTCCGTGTACGTGGTGAAGAGCACACATGGACACCGGAATCTATCGCTAAATTACAACATGCGACACGTACCGGCCAGTTCGATACGTACAAAGAATATGCTAAGTTGATCAATGACCAGTCACGCCGTCACATGACATTGCGTGGTTTGTTTGAAATCAAGCCAGCAGGCGCAGCGATTCCGTTAGACCAAGTGGAATCAGCAAAAGAAATCGTAAAACGTTTTGCAACAGGCGCGATGTCGTTAGGTTCTATCTCAACGGAAGCACACGCAACCTTGGCGATTGCCATGAACCGTATTGGCGGTAAGTCTAATACGGGTGAAGGTGGCGAAGATGCAAAACGCTTTATCCCTGTAGCTAATGCAACAACGATGGCAGCAGTGATTGGTGAAAAGCTGATCGAAAAAGACATCCCGCTACAAGCTGGCGACTCTATGCGTTCAAGCATCAAACAAGTGGCCTCAGGTCGTTTTGGTGTGACCGCTGAATACTTGGCGAATGCAGATCAAATTCAAATCAAAATGGCACAAGGCGCTAAGCCTGGTGAAGGCGGCCAATTGCCAGGCCATAAGGTTTCTGAGTACATCGCTAAACTGCGTTTCTCCGTGCCGGGTGTGGGCTTGATTTCTCCACCTCCGCATCATGACATTTACTCGATTGAAGATTTGGCGCAACTGATCCACGATCTTAAAAATGCCAATCCTAAAGCATCAATTTCAGTGAAACTGGTTTCTGAAACAGGTGTGGGTACGGTTGCAGCTGGTGTAGCGAAAGCGAAATCTGACCATATTGTGATCGCAGGTCACGATGGCGGTACTGGCGCATCACCAATTTCATCTATCAAGCACGCTGGCGGTCCATGGGAATTAGGTCTGTCTGAAACACAGC
>DAIDAH010000288.1 GCA_027310735.1 Methylotenera sp.
TAAAAGGCTTGTACCGTTTATTTAAAGAAAATGACTTGGCATTGCTAGAAATCAATCCACTGGTGGTGACTGCCGATGGCAAGTTGTTCGCGTTAGATTGCAAGATGAGTATTGATGACAATGCGTTGTATCGCCAAAAGGCTTTAGCGGAGCAGCGTGATTGGTCACAAGAAGACAGCAAAGAGGCAATCGCGCATCATGCTGGTTTAAATTACATTGCACTTAACGGCAATATTGGCTGCATGGTGAATGGTGCTGGTTTGGCGATGGCAACGATGGACTTGATTAAGTTACACGGTGGCGCACCGGCTAACTTCTTGGATGTAGGCGGTGGTGCAACAGCTGAAACTGTAGCTAAAGCCTTTAAAATTATCTTGGCAGACAGTAATGTAAAAGCCATTTTAGTGAATATCTTTGGCGGTATTATGCGTTGCGACATTATTGCAGAGGGCATTATTACTGCGGTGAAAGAGGTCGGTATGCAAATTCCGGTCATCGTGCGTTTAGAAGGCACCAATGTGGATTTAGGTAAAACCATGTTGCAAACAAGTGGCTTGAATATTATTTCAGCCGATGGATTAACCGATGCGGCGCAACAAGCCGTAGCAGCAGTTAAAGGTCAGGCGGTAGCGGTATGAGTATATTAGTTGACGAATACACCAAAGTTCTTTGCCAAGGATTTACTGGCAAGCAGGGCACATTCCATTCTGAGCAAGCGCTCGCTTACGGCACGAAAATGGTGGGAGGTGTAACACCAGGGAAGGGCGGACAAGTGCATTTAGGCTTGCCTGTATTTAACACTATGCGTGATGCCGTGCATGTCACCGGTGCAAATGCTAGCGTGATTTACGTGCCACCGCCATTTGCGGCGGATTCTATTTTAGAAGCTTGTGATGCCGGCATCGGCTTGATTATTTGTATTACAGAGGGCATCCCTGTTTTGGATATGCTCAATGTGAAAGCGGCTTTAAAGGCTAATGGTGCCAAGTTGATTGGCCCAAACTGCCCGGGAGTGATTACACCTGATGAATGCAAAATCGGTATTATGCCGGGCAGCATTCATTTGCGCGGTAAAGTGGGTATCGTGTCACGCTCTGGTACGTTGACTTACGAGGCTGTGCATCAAACAACGGCTTTGAAGCTTGGTCAAAGTACTTGTGTGGGTATCGGCGGAGACCCGATTAAAGGGCTCAACTTTATTGAGTGCTTGCAGATGTTTGAGGCAGATGCCGAAACCGAAGCCATTATTATGGTTGGTGAAATCGGTGGTTCTGATGAAGAGGCTGCTGCTGAATTTATCAAAAGCCATGTCACTAAACCAGTGGCAGCTTACATCGCAGGCCAAACCGCGCCAGCAGGTAAGCGCATGGGGCATGCTGGTGCGATTATTTCTGGCGGTAGTGGTAAAGCTGCTGACAAAATTCGCGCATTAGAAAATGCTGGTGCTGTAGTTGCTAGTTCACCTGCCGGTTTAGGCGAAGCTGTACTTGCTGCTATCAACAGTAAAAAAGGGTAGTGATCTAAAATTATGCATATCTCATTTAGACAGTTGTTCACAGCCGTTTTATTTACATGGCTTGCTGTAGTTATTACACCAGCTAATGCGGCTAAGGAGGTTCCATACCTGCTGACGGTTGTTTCTAAAGGTGATTTGACAACTGTTAACGCCATGCTTGCTAGTGGTGCAAGTGCTAATGCTCAAGATGAGGATGGTGTTACCGCGCTGATGTATGCCGCGCGCAAAGGCAATGTTGATGTTGTATTGGCATTGCTGGAAAAGGGCGGTGATATTAATGCTAAAGATCATGGTGGCTGGACGCCATTGATGTATGCCGCCAAGAAGAATCAGGTAGAGGTCGTTAAGGTATTGCTGGATAAGGGGGCTGATCCTCACGTGCGCGATGGTTATGGTTGGAGTGCTTTTGGATTGGCTGCGGTATCTGGTTTTTCACAGACCGTTGATCTGATGATTAAACATGGTGTGGATGTTAATACCAAAAGTGATGATGGTAAATCAGTGTTGATGCATGCGGCAAAAAGTGGAGACCTTGCTACAGTTACTATTCTGCTGGATAACAAAGCGGATATGTCGTTGCAAGATAGCTTAGGAGCTACAGCATTGATGGTGGCTGCACGCGGAGGGCATGCGGCAGTAGTTGAGCTGATGGCTAAACGTGGCGCAGTTGTTGATCAAAAAGACTTTTCAAAGTGGACTTCACTTACTTGGGCTGTAAAAAAATCGCAATTAGATGCGGCTAGAATGCTCATCATTGCTGGTGCAGATGTGAATCACAAAGATGATGAAGGTACGCCGATAATCCATCTTGCAGTTGATAATGGTAATGCTGATATGGTGAAATTGTTGCTTGAAAATAACGTAAATGTAAAAGCCAAAGACCAATATGGTCTAACAGCTTTAGTGTATGCGCTTAAAGGACATAAACCTGAGATAGCCAAGATGATTAAAGATGCGGGTGGTTCTTATTGATGTGTGTTTCTTTTGCATGTAATTTGGAATGCGCTGAATGAAAGTTGCAATCGCACAAATCAATTGTATGGTGGGTGACATTGTCGGCAATGCAAAAAAAATCATTGCCAGTGCAGCACAAGCCAAAGCGCAGGGCGCTACGTTGCTCGTTACGCCCGAGCTTTCATTGTGCGGCTATCCTCCAGAAGACTTGTTGTTACGTACAGATTTTTTGCTGGCTTGTGAGCGTACACTTGCACAATTAAGCCAATCATTACTTGGCATCACTGTGATTGTCGGGCATCCGCATCAAGTGGGTGACGAGTGCTTTAATGCTGCATCCGTCTTACAGGATGGCAAAATTCTAGCCACTTATCATAAGCATGAGTTACCTAATCACAGCGTCTTTGATGAGAAACGTTATTTTTCTTCGGGGTATGATGCGTTGGTGTTTGAGCATGAGGGTGTTCAAATAGGTGTCTTGATTTGTGCCGATGTTTGGGAGTCTGAGCCTGCATTGCAAGCCAAAGCGGCAGGTGCGGAACTATTGATTGCATTGAATGCGTCGCCATTTCATATGGAAAAACAATCTACGCGTTTGGAGGTTTTGGGGCAGCGTGTCTCAGAAACGCAATTGCCGATTATTTACACCA
>DAIDAH010000289.1 GCA_027310735.1 Methylotenera sp.
GCCTACGTGTATGTGCGCTAGGTAATAAATGGCGCGGCACTTCGCCGCGCCAATAATCAACATAAGGAAGTCTTTTATGGATGAAGATTTTCATTTTCAGCCAGAAGACCGCCCGCAACTGGATCCCAAGTATCTGCTTCGCTGGGAAAACTCACAGGATGCGTACGTGCTTCTCTACCCTGAAGGCGTGATCAAATTAAACGCTACTGCTGCAGAAATTCTGAAACGCTGCACGGGTGAAACGACTACGGCCAATATCGCTCTCGAACTCAAAGCGCTATTTGTCGACAATACAAATATAGAAAACAGTATTTACAAATTTTTGGAGGTAACCCATGCCAAAGGATGGATCCGCAGTTAGTCTGGATGGACAAGGCAAGCCGATGTGGCTTGTACTTGAGCTTACCTATCGCTGCCCACTCAAGTGCGTCTGGTGTAATAACCCGCTTGACTTTGACCAGTACGGAAAGAGTGAACTCAGCACCGAAGAGTGGAAAAGAGTACTCCGTGAGGGACGAGAACTGGGCGCTTTGCAGCTGGGATTCTCTGGCGGCGAGCCGATGCTTCGCGATGACATAGAAGAACTGGTAGCAGAGGCTGAACAGCTTGGTTACTACACGAACCTGATTACCTCAGGTGTAGGACTCACGTCAGAGCGACTAAAAGCACTGAAACAAGCTGGCCTTAAGCAGATTCAGTTAAGTCTGCAATCGGCAAACCGCAATCTGACGGATGAATTGGTTGGCGCTCGGGTACATGACCTGAAAGTGGAATTTGCGCGCATGATTAAAGCTGAAGGCTTTCCTATGGTACTCAATGTGCCGATATTCCGCCAAAACATTGATCAAGTAGAAGAAATTCTAGCGCTGGCCGAAGATATTGGCGTAGATTATATCGAGCTGGCAAATATTCAATATTACAACTGGGCACTGCTCAACCGAGAAGAGCTACTGCCGACGCGAGAGCAAATTGAGCGTGCAGAAGCCGCCGTGATTGCCGCACGGAAACGCCCTAATCAGAAGATGACTATCTATTTTGTCATTCCTGACTATTACGAAACACGGCCCAAAGCATGCATGAATGGCTGGGGCACAATTCACCTCACCATTGCACCAGATGGCGCAGCATTGCCTTGTCAGGAGGTGCGAGTCATTGAGGGGCTGGAATTCCCTACGGTGCGCGAGCATAGTCTGGACTGGCTGTGGAATGATTCACCACTATTCAAGAAATTTCGTGGTGATGAATGGATGAAAGATCCTTGCCGCACCTGCGATGAGAAAGAAAAGGATTTTGGCGGCTGTCGTTGTCAGGCATTTCTGCTAACAGGGGATGCGACTAATACCGACCCGGCATGTGCAAAATCACCGCACCATCATGTCATTGAAATGGCAGTCAATAAGGCTAAGCAAAATCACCATGAGCCACGTCCGCTGGTAAGAAGGCAGATAGGTGCTGTGACTACTGTGTTTATGGAGCATAAATGAAAACCCCTTTCGACACCGCAACCGGCACTATCGGACTTGGACTGTTACTAACGATGGGCTTATTTCTGATTGTCCGCTGGCTGGTGTTGAGGGGGTAAGACAAAATGGATCCGACGATTGAATTCTTACTGCGCTGGATACATTTCTTCGGCGGTATTATCTGGGTAGGCCATAACTATGCCAGTCTAATACAACGCCCTGCCTTTAACCCGCCCAGCTGCGATGACTTGGGTGATGAGAAAAGCCCCGTCTATATGACCTTATTAGGACGAGAGCATGGCACCTTTCGCTATGCGGCAATCGTCACTTGGTTAGCTGGGATCGGCATGCTGTGGCAACGCGGTATGCTGGTTGACGCAGTCACGTTGAATGGCTATGCATCTGTTATTGGTGTCGGCTTCTGGATAGGCACCTTGATGCTGACCAATCTCTGGCTGGTATTGTGGCCGAACCAGAAAAAGGTTCTCGGCTTTGTTCCTGCCACATTGGAAGAGCGCGTGCGCTGTGCGCGCATCACGTTCCTGTCATCTCGCACCAATACTATGCTCTCAATCCCGCTGCTGTTTTTTATGGCGGCCAGCCAGCATGGGGCTGCCCTGTTTGTCTGACATTTTCAACTTTGCCGCTGGCCCGGCAATCATGCCGGCCACGGTGCTGGCGCAGGCTCAGCAAGAGTTATTGCGCTGGAACGGTAGCGGCCTCTCGATACTGGAAACGCCATTCACAGGTGAAGCCTTCAAGTGGCTACTACAGCAAGCACGTGAAGACCTAAAAACGCTACTGAACATACCGGATAATTATCATATTCTGTTTATGCATGGCGGTGCTTCAGCGCAGTTTTCACTGGTGCCGCTCAATCTATTGGGAATAATTGGGCGGGCAGATTATGTTGAAACCGGTTACTGGTCACGCAAAAGCATATGCGAAGCCAAGCGCTATTGCGACATCAACATTGCCGCCAGCAGCGCTGCCACAAACTTCGACCGCATGCCTGAAACATGGCGCATTGATCCACGTGCTGCCTATTGCCATATCACCAGCAACGAAACTGCCAACGGTGTGCAGTTTCATGACATTCAAGATACAGCAGATGTGCCATTAGTAGCAGACATGACCTCAGACTTTCTCAGCCGGCCGATTGATGTTCAACGCTACGGCTTGATTTATGCCGGCGCACAAAAAAATATCGGGCCAGCTGGCCTCACCATCGTGATTATCCGTGATGACCTTCTTGGGCGCGCTCAAGCAGCCACACCGCTGGTATTCAACTATCAGGCACAAGTTGCAGCTAACTCTATGTTAAACACCCCTATCACCTTCGGTGTTTATCTAGCTGGTCTTGTATTCAAATGGATTGCAGAGATGGGTGGTGTTATGGCGATGGCACGCAATAGCGAGCAACGTAGCGCACGTCTTTACCAAGCCATTGATGCTAGTGGCGGCTTTTATCATTGCCCGGTTCAACCTGCGCATCGGTCATGTATGAATGTCTGCTTTACACTCGCCAGTGAAACACTTACCCATTTGTTTCTGAATGCTGCAGCAACAGAAGGTCTTGTTAACCTTAAGGGGCATCCTATGACAGG
>DAIDAH010000028.1 GCA_027310735.1 Methylotenera sp.
GTCCACCCTTCTGCACGGAGTTTTGGGAATATTTCGCTGGTATAGTCGCCGCCTTGGCAGGAGACAATGGCATCCATCGCCTTAAGATCAGCAATGTTTTTTGCGTCTTTTAGTGGTGCAGAATCTTTGCCTACATATGGCGCAGCACCACCCAACTGAGACGTAGTAAAGAACTGTGGCTCGATTAGCGCAAAGTCATTCTCTTCCAACATGCGTTGCATGAGAACAGATCCCACCATACCGCGCCAACCAATAAAGCCAACTTTAAGCATTTCTTAAATCCCAGTTAAGAGTCATGAGGCGCAGGTAAAAGCAATGGGTTATCACGCATTGCTTCTAACCTAACGCCAAGACCTAATTTATAAACTTGCCACCACTGCATCGCCCATTTCACTACAGCCAACTTGCTTACAACCTTCAGTCGCAATATCTGCCGTTCTGTATCCTTGTGCTAAGGCTTTTTTCACCGCATTCTCAATCTTAAGTGCGTTAGCTTCATCATTGAAAGTGTAGCGCAGCATCATCGCAGCGGATAAAATTGTCGCCAATGGATTTGCAATATTTTTGCCTGCGATATCCGGTGCAGAGCCATGACTAGGTTCATACATGCCTTTGTTATTAGCATCCAATGAAGCTGAAGGTAGCATACCTATAGAGCCCGTAAGCATTGAGGCTTCATCTGACAAAATATCACCAAAGATATTACCTGTCACCATGACGTCAAATTGCTTAGGTGCGCGAATCAACTGCATAGCAGCGTTATCGACATACATATGCGTCAATTCAACCTCTGGATATTCAGCAGACAACTCAATCATCACTTGACGCCATAACTCAGTGGCTTCGAGCACATTAGCCTTATCAACAGAACAAATTTTCTTATTACGCTTCATTGCGATTTCGAATGCAACACGACCAATGCGGCGAATCTCAGATTCGCTATAACGCATGGTGTTCACACCTTCACGTTCGCCATTCTCAAGCGTGCTAATACCGCGTGGCTGTCCAAAATAAATGTCGCCAGTCAATTCACGCACAATCATAATATCCAAGCCAGACACTACTTCAGGCTTGAGCGTAGATGCACCAGCTAGTTCTGGATAAAGCAAGGCTGGACGTAAATTGGCAAATAAATTCAGCTCTTTACGAATACGCAACAAACCACGCTCTGGACGTAGATGTCTTTCCAGCTTGTCGTATTTCCAATCACCAACCGCACCCAACAATACTGCATCAGCATCTTTAGCCAATTGTAAAGTCGCATCAGGCAATGGATCACCTGCAGCTTCATAACCCGCACCACCAATAGGCGCTTCTGTCATTTCTAGATTTAGGTTTAGCGCTTTTAACACTTTAACGGCTTGTGCAACGATTTCTGGCCCGATACCATCACCCGGCAATACTGCAATTTTCATAATCCGACTTTCTAAAAGAATTTATAACTAAAGATTAATTTATGGCCTAAGACTGTTTAATAACTTAGTTGAAAAGCCAAGGCTGAGTTTGTTTATGCTTTGCTTCAAACGCCTGAATTTGGTCTTTTTTCTGCATAGTTAACCCAATATCATCAAGGCCATTTAACAAGCAATGCTTACGGAAAGCATCCACTTCAAAATGATACACTTCACCACTTGGCGTAGTCACAGTCTGCGCGCTCAAGTCAACATCAAGTTTATAGCCTTCTGTAGCCGCAACCTGAGCGAACAATCCATCTACGATTTCAGCAGAAAGCACGATAGGCAACATGCCGTTCTTGAAGCAGTTATTAAAGAATATATCGGCATAACTCGGCGCAATTACTACCCTGAAACCGTAATCTTCAAGCGCCCACGGCGCATGCTCGCGACTAGAACCACAACCAAAGTTTTCACGGGTAAGCAATACACTCGCACCTTGATAACGTGACTGATTCAGCACAAAGTCAGGATTGATTTTACGCTTTGAGTTATCCATACCAGGCTCGCCGTGGTCAAGATAACGCCACTCATCAAAAGCGTTAGGACCAAAACCTGAGCGCTTGATAGACTTTAAAAACTGTTTTGGAATAATGGCATCAGTATCCACGTTTGCACGATCTAACGGCGCCACCACCCCATTTAATTTGATAAATGGTTTCATTTAGTTATTTGGTGACTTCTGAATTTTATCGCCAGCTTTTTCTAAATCTTTACCAAAGCCATGCCATGTGTTGCAACCACTTAACACTAATGCAGCACCAAGTGCCAACAATACAAATAATCTATTCATTTGCTACTCCTAATAATGTTTATGAAAAATCAAACAAACTGCCTGACATCAACAAAATGTCCTGCAACAGCCGCAGCAGCAGCCATTTCAGGACTCACTAAATGGGTGCGGCCACCCTGACCCTGACGTCCTTCGAAGTTACGGTTACTTGTCGAAGCACAACGCTCGCCCGGCTCCAAGCGATCAGCATTCATTGCCAAGCACATTGAGCAACCTGGCTCACGCCATTCAAAACCAGCTTCAATAAAAATCTTATCTAGACCTTCTTGCTCAGCTTGCGCTTTCACCAAACCAGAACCTGGCACCACTAACGCAAGTTTCACGTTAGGCGCAATATGCTTGCCTTTTGCAACAGCAGCAGCGGCACGCAAATCCTCAATCCGAGAGTTAGTGCAAGAACCAATAAACACTTTATCTATGTTAATTTCATTGATAGGCGTATTTGGGGTTAGTGCCATATAAGCATAAGCACGCTCCCAATCGCCGCGCTGTACTTCATTCTTAGCCAAATCGAGACTCGGTACACGCCCATCAATACCCACAACCATTTCAGGCGAAGTACCCCATGTGACTTGTGGTTGAATATCTTCAGCTTTCAATGTCACGACAGCATCGAATTTTGCGTCGGCATCAGAGTGCAATGTTTTCCAATAAGCGACAGCAGCATCCCACTGTTCAGCTTTAGGTGAAAATGGACGATCTTTTACATAATTGATCGTCGTATCATCAACAGCCACCATGCCTGCACGTGCGCCAGCTTCAATCGCCATATTGCACAAGGTCATACGACCTTCCATGCTTAAACCGCGAATCGCAGACCCTGCAAACTCAATGGCATAACCATTGCCGCCTGCAGTACCAGTTTTACCAATAATGGCAAGCGCAACATCTTTAGCGGTGACGCCATGCCCTAAGACACCATCCACTAGCACTTGCATGGTTTTAGACTTTTTCTGCACCAAGCATTGCGTTGCCATCACATGTTCAACTTCTGAAGTACCAATACCATGCGCCAACGCACCGAAAGCACCGTGCGTACTGGTGTGAGAGTCACCGCATACCACCGTCATACCTGGCAAAGTAGCACCCTGTTCAGGGCCAACCACATGCACAATACCCTGACGTTTATCCATGAATGGGAAATAAGCTTTAGCGCCAAACTCACGAATATTGTCGCTCAATGTTTCAATCTGCAGACGTGCAACAGGATCAGCAATGCCCGCCAAGCCTCTATCCCAGCCATTGGTAGGTGTATTGTGATCAGCCGTTGCGACAATAGAAGAAATGCGCCAAGGCTTACGTCCAGCCAGGCGTAAACCCTCAAAGGCCTGAGGGCTTGTCACTTCATGCACCAAATGACGATCAATATAGATCAGCGCAGTGCCGTTTTCTTCCGCCACAACGTGTGAATCAAACAATTTATCGTAAAGCGTTTTTGCCATATCGTCCAAAACCTAAAAAACTAATCTCTGAAATTACCAAACTGTAACGGAAAATCCGTCACACTCTTTTTCACAAATGCGATTGCATCTTGCAACATATCTCTTTTTGCACCATTCACACGCACCGTATCACCTTGAATACTCGCCTGCACTTTCATGCCGGAGTCTTTAATCAGCTTGGTGATGCGCTTGGCTAAATCACTATCAATACCGTCTTTAATTTTAAGCTCTTGCTTAACTTTATTGCCGCCGACTTTTTGCACATCTTTATGCTCCAGACGCTTGGTTGAATCAGGCTCTTTCTTCTCCATACCCGGCAGCAAAATATCTTTGATCTGATCCAATTGAAAGTCATTATCACCAAACAAAGTAATAATGCTGTCTTTCTCGTTCAATTCAACTTTTGCTGAAGTGCCTTTGAAGTCATAACGGTTAGTAATTTGCTTACCCGCGGTATCAATGGCATTTTTCAATGCCACCATATCCACTTCAGAACTGATATCAAATGAAGGCATTTATCGCTCCTATTCGAAGTGGCAGACGTAGTCCAATGTTTCCAACGTCTCAATATCAAAGCTTGAATTGCCTGGTACAGTAAATTTTTCGCCAGCGCCATATGTTTTCCAGTCATCTTCACCGCTAAGACGAACTTTACAAACACCAGCATTAATTTCCATTAATTCAGGTGCGGCGGTGTTAAATGTCAATGCACTAGGGAAAATCACGCCGATAGTGCTACGTGTGCCATTCGGAAGCATCACGGTGTGGCTAACGCACTTACCATCAAAATAGATATTGGCTTTCTTTTTTACACTAACATTATCAAACTGTGCCATTTGCGAAACTTCCATTAAATTCAAAACACCATTATCGCAGAAAAGCCGCACCTAACCAAGATAGCGCATGCAAGTCATGTGCTACAAATAAAATCAAGTCTGCACGGAATGTTTAACTAACGATGCATGCTGTATTTTCGTAATCATACAACCGCATGATATTCTGTCACCTTTGTCATCAACAATCTCGACTATACCTATGAACATCCCTGTCACAGAAACCTTCATCCCCAGTAAAGACGCTTCGCTAGAATCCTCAATCAGCACACTGCAAGGCAAGCTGGAAGCACTAGGATTTCACATTGAAGAACGTTCATGGCTGAATGAAATTGAAAATATCTGGTCAGTGCATGTAAGCGATCGTGATTGCCCAAGACTGTTTAGTAACGGTAAGGGTGCTTCACAACTTGCCGCTCGCGCCAGTGCACTGGGTGAATATTTTGAACGCTTGAGCACCAATTACTTTTGGACACACTTCTATTTAGGCGAAACCATCGCTAACGAAGATTTTGTGCACTACCCTAACGAGCAGTGGTTTGTTATTAAAGGTGACAAATGGCCTACAGCTTTGCTCACACCAGAACTGCATAAATTCTACAATCCAGAAAAAGACGTATCGGCCAATAAACTGGTTGACCTAAACTCAGGCAATGCAAGCCGTGGCATATGCGCGATTCCTTATGTGCGTTTACGTGATAATCAAACCGCGCTATTCCCAGTGAACCTTATCGGCAATTTATACGTGAGCAACGGTATGTCAGCCGGCAACACCGTGATGGAAGCCCGCGCACAGGCACTTGCTGAAATTTTTGAACGCGACATCAAGTTCCGCATTATCCGCGATGGCATTTGTCTGCCAGACGTACCTGATGATGTCATCAATCGCTACCCACGCATTGCTGCTGGCATTAAAGGATTAAGAGCAGCAGGTTATGGAATTTTGGTAAAAGACGCCTCACTTGGCGGTAAATATCCCGTGATGAACGTAACACTGTTACACCCAGAAGACCAAGGCTGCTTTGCTAGTTTTGGTGCGCATCCTCGCTTTGAAGTAGCGCTGGAGCGTGCATTGACAGAACTACTGCAAGGTCGTGCCATTGATGGCCTCAAGGATTTTGCCGCACCTGGCTTTGATATGGAAGAAATTGCCGACTCACAAAATCTGGAAATTCACTTTGTAGATTCCAGCGGCGTGATTAGCTGGGACTTCTTGCGTAACACACCAGACTATGACTTCGTCGACTGGAACTTTAGCACAACAACTGAGGAAGACTACCAGTGGTGCGTAAATACAATCCATGCCAGCGGCCATGATATTTACATCGCAGACTTTACACATCTAGGCGTGTATGCCTGCCGTATTTTTGTGCCGGGCATGTCTGAAATTTACCCGATTGAAGAATTGCAATGGGAAAACAACACAGTGGGTAACCTTGTGCGCCCTGCCACATTGCGCCTGCCAGAATTGAGTCAGACTGAATCAGCCCAATTACTAGAAACGCTACTAGAACTAGACTTGGCTGACGAACTGCCAGTCACCACGCTCATCGGTTTGTGCGCTGACCCCAACACCACTTGGGTAGATTTGCGCGTAGGCGAACTCAAAGCACTTGCAGCCCTTGCGGCTGGTGACACCGAATCCATTTTAGACGGCTGCGCTTGGGTAGGCCAATTTGGACAACTCGATAAAAATCGAGCACAGGTCTATCGCTGTATTGAAGCATTGGTACAACTTCAGGAAAAACTTGAGTCGGACGACACAACACCATTTGAAGCTAACTTAGAACTACTTTACGGTGCAGATGCAGTGCGACAAGCCCATGCATTACTGAGTGGCGAAGATCAGTATTTTGGTTTAGGTGCACTAGGCGCTAACATGGAAGGCAGTAATATGCATCAGCGCTTGCTAGAAGCGTATCGCAAAGTAGGTAAACACAAGACCTTATAAAGCGAACATCATGATTCTGGACACGATTGTCAACGCTGAGCGCTACGCATCACTACACCCATTATTTCCGCAAGCATTCGCATTTATTCGAAATACGGACTTAGCAGCGCTCACCTCTGGTCGGCACCTTATCAATGGCAAAGATTTATTTGTCATTGTCGAGCATGTCTCAGGCCGCACACGTGAAGTGGCCAAGCTGGAGTGTCATCGTAAGTACATCGACATTCAGTTGATACTGGATGGTGTAGACGAAATGGGCTGGAAGCCACTTGCAGATTGCCAGAAGCCTGTAAGTGACTACAGCGCAGAGGCCGATATTCAGTTTTTTGACGACACCCCCGCCTCTTGGGTTTCAACGCCAGTAGGCGCGTTCTGTATTTTCTTTCCGGAAGATACGCATGCACCGCTGGTTGCCGAACAGAGTATTCACAAAGTAGTTTTGAAAGTTGCTGTTGTCTAGCTACCGCTGTCTAGGTAAAACTGCATCCATCTATCAAAACGTCTGCAGAAATTTATTCTTTTGATAATTAGCGGACAAACATCCAAAGTTGCTACACTAAAAATTTAAGTGTACAGTCAAACTATGCGTTTTAAATTAACTAAATTTATTGTTTTACTGGCCTTGATGGTCTGCCTCCCGTTACAGGGCTTAGCAGCAGTTACTATGCCTTCGTGCCAAGCGCATGACACCAAAACGGAAATGCATCTTGGTACCAATCATTCTGACACGATGGCGCACTGTGAACACCATGATAGCAACCATGTCACTAAAAAAGCCCCATGTGATAAATGTCTCTCTTGCTATCTGAGCATTGCTCAAGCAATCATTCCCGTCAATATTGCTTTTGACCTGAGTGTTGCAAACCCCATGTTTGACGCCCCGATTTTAGCCTCACTAAACTCAGTCCCCTCTTCACACTTTCATCCCCCCAGAGCAACTTTAGCCTAGTTTAATAGGCTTGGCATGAACTGCCTCGCCTAGAAAACCTAGTGCTGAAGGCTATGTAGTCTTTATGCTATAAACGTGTGCCTTTTTCTAGTCGCAATGAATACATCAAAGACTATCAATACTTCAGTTCATTCTACCTAAAGTGATTTTTAAATCCATTTGGGTGCAAGTAAAGATTCATTTAATCCTTGTAACACCACGCTAGCTGGAGCTATGCCTCTACTTAGCATGCTGTATTCGAATAAGTGAATTTAACTATCATCAATGAAAGTACTGATATGCATAAACAGTATCGACTACTGGTTCTTTTTATAATGGCATTATTGCTACCTAGTTTAGTAATTGCGGCAGACAATGTTCCCGAGACAGCCTTGATCGGCACCAATGTGCAAGAGTTGCTACAGTGGGCTGATACACATAACCCTGAGATTTCGGCAATGCGCTACGAGGTTGATGCGGCCAACGAGCGTATCGTGCCAGCAGGTGCTTTACCAGACCCTATACTGCGTACCGAATTACGTGACTTTGCCGGGCCGGGTGCGCCGGGAGGTTTTAATCCGCTACCGGGTAAAGGAAATGGAACAAAATACACCCTGATGCAAAGCTTTCCGCTATGGGGAAAACGCGATGTGCGTAAGGAAGTAGCTACCGCAGAATTGGCGCAAGTTAAAGGCAGGCGGCAGGTTACAGTAGCAGAGATTCACGCTCAAATAAAAAGCGCATATGCGCAGTATTATTTGACTTTTGGTCTTAAAAAGCTCAACGATGAAATTCTACATCTGTTGAGTGATTTAGAGGCAATATCACAGGCGCGCTATGCAAACGGACTCGCTCCACAGCAGGATGTAATTCGTGCGCAAATTGAAAAAACAGCGTTACGCTCAGAGAATATCAATCTGGATACCGAGCAGCACCATGCAATGACTAGGCTGAACACGGCTTTAGCCAGACCACAAAATATGCGGTTAGCAGAGCCAAGTGAACTGCGCCATATTGCGCCGGAAGAACTGGATAGCTCAATATTGCACGATAAAATGCTACGCAATAATCCTTGGCTTGCAGCACAGTCAGCGCAAATATCCGTTGCTGAAGCGAATAAACGCCTTGTAGAAAAAAATCGCTATCCTGACATCACACTGGGCATCGCACCAATACAACGCGGAGGCAGCATAGATAGCTGGGAGGCAATGGTTGAGTTCAATATTCCGATTCGCCTCTATACGCGTCATGCACAAGAAAATGAAGCTGGCGCTATGCTGGATGCGGCCAAGGAACGACAACAAGCAGTAGCAAACCAAGCGGATGGAGAATTGCAGGAATTACTAGCATCATATGCATCAGCAGACAGGCAAGAACAACTGATTACCAGCACCTTGCTGCCACAGGCAGAATTGACCTTTCACTCCGCGCTGACTGGCTATGAAACAGGTAAAGTTGATTTTGCCACGCTGCTGGACGCACAACGCGCTATAAAGCGTGCAAAAGAAGATAAGCTTAAAGCACAAGTTGAGCAGGAGTTGCGCATTTCCGATATTGAAAAAGTAGTTGGAGAAGAACTATGAAACGCTCAGTTATATGGGTATTGTTACTTTTAAGTAGTCTAGTGAGCGCAAGTATTGCAGGCTACTGGTTGGCAACAGTACAGATGAAAAAAGAACAATTACCAGATGCCTCACCAGTTAACAATAAGCACAAAGTTCTTTATTACCGAAATCCTATGGGTTTGGCCGACACATCGCCTGTGCCAAAGAAAGACAGCATGGGCATGGACTACACCCCTGTTTACGCAGATAACATTGCGACTGACTCAGCCATCGCTAATACTGCAGAAACAGAACGCAAGATATTGTACTACCGTAATCCAATGGGCTTACCTGATACGTCGCCAGTACCAAAGCAGGACTCAATGGGTATGGATTACACGCCAGTATATGCTGATGAGCAAGTCGCAACTGGTCAGGTTAAGATCAGTACCGACAAAGTACAGAAATTAGGTGTAAGAACCGAGCAGGCAACCTTACGCAAGTTAGTGAATACAGTGCGTGCAGTCGGACAGTTTCAAATAGATGAACAGCGCCTTGCGACCGTAACGGCTAAATTTGAAGGCTACATTGAGAACCTATATGTCAACGCTACAGGTCAGCCCGTCAAGCGAGGCCAGCCACTGATGCAGGTTTATAGCCCAGAACTAGTTTCAGCTCAGGAAGAGTACCTCATTGCCTTGAACGGGCGTAAGTCGCTCAAAAATGGCACTGAAGAATCTCTGTCTGGTGTTGATTTATTAGCAGAGAGCGCGTTGAAGCGCCTGCGCAACTGGGATATTTCAGACGCGCAGCTACAGCGCTTGCAAAAAGACGGTAAAGCTACACATACGCTGACGCTATACTCTCCGGCAAATGGTTTTGTGCTGGAAAAAACTGCGGTGCAGGGCATGCGATTCATGCCTGGAGAGCCGCTGTTCAAGATCGCAGATCTATCCACTATCTGGCTGCTTGCTGATGTATTTGAGCAAGATCTTGCACTAGTGCACGTTGGGCAGACCGTTAACATTAGCGTAGATGCTTATCCCAACAAAGCGCTTAGTGGCAAGGTGGCTTACATCTACCCAACAATCTCACCAGAAACTCGCACTGCCAAGGTACGCATTGAACTCGCCAACTCAGGTGGAATATTAAGGCCAGATATGTACGCCAGTATGCAACTAATGTCAGGACATAACAGTAAAGTGCTGGCCGTACCTGACTCTGCCATTATTGACAGTGGCACACGCCAGATTGTGCTAATTCAGCTTGCCGAAGGTTTGTTTGAACCTCGTGAGATTAAAGTCGGCATGCATAGCGATGGTTATACTGAAGTGCTGGAAGGTTTAGGCGAAGGCGAGACCGTGGTGGTGCGTGCCAATTTCTTGATCGATGCGGAAAGCAACCTGAAAGCTGCACTCGGTAGCTTCGGTGAACATCAGACTAAGCGCCAAGCAACAGCCACATCCAGTTCAAACACTGCACCTGCAACCAACCACGAAGGACACTAAAAATGCTTGAACGCATTATTAACTGGTCGGCGCGTAACGTGTTTTTAGTGCTGTTAGCCACACTGTTCGTGGTTGGCGCAGGCATATACGCTGTACTAAAAACACCACTGGACGCCATACCAGACTTATCTGAGGTGCAAGTCATCGTCTATACCGAGTATCCAGGACAGGCGCCGCAAGTCGTTGAAGATCAGGTTACTTATCCCTTAACGACAGCGATGCTTTCCGTACCAAAATCCAAAGTAGTTCGTGGCTTTTCCTTCTTTGGCGTTAGTTTTGTATATGTGATATTTGAAGATGGCACTGATGTTTATTGGGCACGTTCGCGCGTGCTGGAGTATCTCAACAGTGTCACCGGACGTTTACCGCGCGGTATCACGCCAACACTTGGACCAGATGCCACAGGCGTGGGCTGGGTGTATGAGTATGTGGTATTAGCAAAAAGTCGCACCTTGGAAGAATTGCGAGCCATTCAAGACTGGTACTTACGTTACCAGCTAACCAAAGCACATGGCGTGGCTGAAGTCGCCAGCGTTGGCGGTTTTGTGAAGCAGTACCAAGTTGTGCTCGACCCGCGCAAGTTACAGGCTTATGGCATTTCACCAGCACGTATTACACAGGTCATTCGAGACAGTAATCGCGATGTTGGCGGACGCGTTGTGGAAATGAGCGAAACCGAATACATGGTACGTGGTAAAGGTTACCTGCGTGGCATCAGTGACTTGGAAATGCTGGTGCTAAAAGCAGACAAGGGAACGCCAGTATTACTGCGCGACGTGGCTAGGGTCGAACTGACGCCGGATGAACGGCGCGGCCTCACCGAGCTTAATGGCGAAGGTGAAGTAGTCAGCGGTATCGCAATCGCACGTTACGGAGAGAATGCGCTGGATGTGATTGAAAACGTCAAACAAAAAATCACGGAGATTGCCTCGGGCTTACCGCAAGGTGTCACCATAGAAACTGTGTATGACCGTTCTGACTTGATTAATCGCGCCATCAAGAATCTAAAGTCAACATTGCTTGAAGAAAGTATCGTCGTCGCATTAGTGTGCATGCTGTTCCTGATGCATGTGCGCAGTGCGCTAGTGGCAATACTGATGTTGCCGGTAGGCGTGCTGATTGCCTTTATTTTGATGCATGGTTTGGGGCTTAACTCCAACATCATGAGTCTGGGCGGTATCGCTATTGCCATAGGTGCCATGATAGACGCCGCGATAGTAATGATTGAAAACGCGCACAAGCACATTGAGCGTTCACCACCAGATGCGCCACGACTGCAATTAATCATTGATGCCTGTAAAGAAGTCGGCCCAGCCTTATTCTTTAGCTTACTGATTATTACAGTATCCTTTCTGCCAGTGTTTACCTTGGAAGCACAGGAAGGTCGTATGTTCCAACCGCTGGCCTATACCAAGACATTTTCCATGGCTGGCGCAGCATTGCTATCGGTGACGCTGGTACCCGTCCTGATGTTGTTATTCATCCGCGGAAAAATAATGCCGGAACGCAAAAATCCTGTGAATCGATTTCTAGTTTGGATTTATCGTCCAGTCATCACTTGGGTGATGCATTGGAAGAAAACAACCATTGTTATCGCACTGCTGGTTTTAGTCGCCTCGGCCTACCCGCTTACCAAGCTCGGTAGTGAGTTTATGCCAACATTGAATGAAGGCACGTTGCTATATATGCCAGCAACTTTGCCGGGGCTATCGGCGACCAAAGCGGCTGAGATCATGCAGACGCAAGACAAAATCATCAAAAGTTTCCCGGAAGTCGCCTCGGTATTTGGCAAAGCTGGCCGAGCCAATACCGCTACTGACCCAGCTCCGCTAGAAATGTTTGAGACCGTCATTAACTTAAAGCCGGAAAATGAATGGCGTGCAGGCATGACTATCGACAAACTCACCGCCGAGCTGGACAAAGCAGTACAAATGCCCGGTATAAGCAATGCATGGACAATGCCGATCAAAGCACGCATTGATATGCTATCCACGGGAATTCGCACCCCAATTGGCATCAAGGTGTTCGGCAAAGATTTAGCTGAAATGGAACGGCTCGCAAAAGACATTGAAGCCGTAGTCAAAACCATACCAGGAACAAGCAGTGCGTACGCCGAACGTATTACCGGCGGTTATTACCTCAACATTGAACCTGATCGCACAGCATTGGCTAGGTACGGTTTAGGAATAGGCGAATTGCAAGATGTTATCAGTAGCACGCTGGGTGGCGAAGTGATTACCACCACAGTCGAAGGCCGCGAGCGGTTCGGGGTGATTACACGTTATCCGCGCGAACTGCGTTCCGACCCAGACAGCATCGCTAGGCAAGTACTGGTACCAACAATGACGGGTGCGCTGATTCCGTTGGGTCAATTGGCACATATCTCACTAGAAAAAGGGCCGCCAAGCATCCGTACCGAAAATGCGCTACTTTCGGCTTATATTTTTGTCGATATTCGTGGACGCGACATCGGCAGTTATGTTGCCGATGCGCAGAAAGCCGTGCGTGAACAGGTTAAATTCCAGCCCGGCTATTACGCGACTTGGAGCGGGCAATTTGAATATATGCAGCGTGCCAAAGCCAAGATGAAAATCGTGATTCCGCTGACATTACTCATTATTTTCGTGCTGCTCTACCTCACTTTTCGCCGCTTGACTGAAACGTTTATCGTCATGCTGTCAGTGCCATTTTCACTGGTCGGTGGTATCTGGCTGATGTACTGGCTGGGTTACAATATGAGTGTGGCAGTCGCAGTCGGATTTATTGCCTTGGCTGGAGTTGCGGCAGAAACAGGTGTCATTATGCTGATCTACCTTGACCATGCTTATCAGACGCTTAAAATCAAACGTGAGTCTGAAGGTAAAGCACTTTCTATCGTAGATCTCTATGAAGCAGTGATGGAGGGTGCGGTAGAGCGTGTGCGACCAAAAATGATGACTGTTGTAGCCATTATGGCTGGATTATTACCCATCATGTGGGGTAATGGCACAGGCTCAGAAGTGATGCGTCGTATTGCTGCACCTATGGTCGGTGGCATGGTGTCGTCAACAGTGCTAACACTAATCGTGATTCCTGCTGTCTATGCATTGATCAAACAAATTTCACTCAACAACAAAAACAATTCAACCAAATAAAGCGCAACATTTATTCACTTAATGGAATGGAGAACAACATGCAAACTGTAACTTTAAAAATAATCGGAATGACCTGCGGCGGTTGCGTAAATAGCGTAACGAATGTACTAAAAGCAATCCCTGGCGTTAAAGACGCAACTGTGACACTGACTCCCGGCCAAGCTTCTATTCAATATGATGAACAGTTAACTTTGCCGAAGCAATTGACTTTGGCTATTCAAGACGCTGGCTATGATGCAGAACTTGCCTAAACTACGCTAAAACGCTTATGCTAAAACCTTAATGCGGCTATTGACGGCCTATAGTCAGTGCGCCGCACCAGCTTTCAGTATAGGTAATTTCGATGGCTGACCTTTTTCACAATCGCGCTCTTTTAGAAAATGAAAAAGCGCCTCTACTTGGTTAAGGCCATAAAAAGCTGCGGTAGGCGCTCTGGTAAACGAGCTACATTATCAATGACAGTATAATTTTTACCAAAGATATCGCCCACATATTCATCCGCTTTCGGGTCTAGGTTGATGCAGTAAGTATAGATACCCTGCTGATCCAACTCCTGCACGGCTTTGTGTGCATCTTGAATCAACATTTTTTTGTCTTTAACATCAATATCAGCGGGTTCGCCATCGGTCAAAATCAGCATAAGTTTTTTATCGGCCTGACGATGTTGCAGAATATGCCCTGCATGGCGCATGGCCGCACCCATGCGGGTGGAGTAGCCAGCCTGCATCGCTGCCAGCCGCCCTTTCACAGTATCATCCCACGCCTCGCTATAGCCCTTGATGTGCAGAAACCGCACTTCATGGCGTGTATTCGAATAAAAACCGGCAATCGAAAAACCATCTCCCAATTGCTCTACAGCCCAAGCCAATAAAGACACTGCTTCCTGACTTAGCTCCAGTATGGTTTGATCGGTACCAGCTACTTTGTCATTCAGCGACTCAGATAAATCCAGTAGCAGCATGACGGCAATATTACGCCCATCATTTTTATGGCTCATGTTGATGCGCGGGTCAGGCGCAGAGCCGCTTTTAAAATCAATGAGTGAGCGCAGTGCCACGTCCAGATCCAGTTCACTGCCCTCCTCCTGATACCGGATACGCACTTTTTGTTGTGGCTTCAGCAAGTCGAGCAGTCGCTTCAATCGCTTTGCCAGTGCCGCGTGCTTTTCCAGTAACTGGTCAATCACCAAGGCGTTACCCGGTGGGTGCAATGTTTCGTACAAGCTTACCCAGTCAGGTCGATAGCTCTGTGTGCTGTAATCCCATTCATGATAATGCCTAGGCGGCAGACCTTCAGTAAGCGTATCAGACTCAACCTGACGATGCTCCTCGAACTGCTCCTCATCATCACTGTTTTCGTAATACCGCCACATATGACGATTGTCGTCACGGTAGTCAACTTCAGTATCCAAGAAATGTACATCAGGCAATTGGTCGCTCTGGCGACGAGTCTTAGCAACAAATAGAATCGCCAGATCAGCTATCTCTTGAGTACTGGATTCCCCCTGCGCCATAGCATTGTGAAAACGCTGCACAAAATCAATAATGTGGGCGTTTTGATAACCATGCTGCTCATTTAGCAACGCACGCGACATCATAGCCAGCCGATGCCGTACCGCCGACTGTTGTTCCGGATCGCAAGCATCCTCAGCCGGACTTGGATGTAAGGCCAGGAACAGCTTACGCAAACCGGGATACTCGCGCATGGCCAGATACTCCACGCGCGAATCTTCAAAGAATTCGACTGCCATACGCTGAAACGGGCTGTAATTATCAGCAAAAATCGGTATTGTCCAACGGCGATGGGCTGCGATGTGCGCCAATACTGCGCGGTAGCGGTCTATGCCTGATGTGCCGCGGGCATCATCGTAGACATCCGGCAAGCGAATACCTAATTTATCGTAATAAGGTATGGGCTTACGCAACTCATCATAACCCGTTGAATACGGCACCAGATAATCGTTATCCTGCCACAGGCAGCGCAGATACATATCCAGTTTACGTTCATTGTCAGCGAGCAATGTGCCGTGCCGTTCACGCTGCAGCATGGCTCGGCTATCAGCGGATTGCAGGCTAAAGTAATCTCGCTGGCGATCTGGATGGTCGCTGTAGTTACGAACACCGTAATCGACCCAGTTTTTCAAACCGGCTAATGCAAGCTGGCTCACCAGATAAGGCGACTTTGCAAAAAAATCCGGTAAACCCGGGCTGGGAATGGTTGTCTGATGACCATGAATAGAGCCGCTGGTTCGGTTCATAAAGTCCAGCGTCAAATCCAGATAATCCTGCATCTGCTCTTGCGAGTGCAGCCTGCGTGCTATGGCAGGGAGCACCTGTAAAAAATCTGTAATTGTTTTGCTATTCGGTGATCGCCACATCTTTCTAAGACAATCCATAATCGCTGGCAGAGCGCTTTCCCCCAGTGTTTTTGCAACAGGCGGCCAACACTCCAAAAACACCAAAATCGGCTCGACGCCACGCCCCATTTTCCCCAAGAAGCTGGCACCCTCAAGATAAGCTTTCAACCCATCATTCGTGAGTACCTTGAAGGCTTCGTCCATGCACGCTTCAAACACGTCATGCACCTGTGGAAAGCGCGAATCCAGCAGCATCCAGTAGCTTTGTAAGTCTCCTTGAAATATTGCTTCTTCAGCCATTAACGTAGGCCACTATTCGCTAAAAGTAGCATCCACGGCATGATCCAGCGTGTCGCGAATGTCAGCGTCATCTGTAATCGGACGCACCAACGCCATACGACACGCATCACGCGGTGCAACACCGGCTTTAATCAGTGTTGCTGCATATACCAACAGACGCGTTGAAATGCCTTCATCCAGACCGTGCCCCTTGAGGTTGCGTGCGGCTTGGCCAATTTTAACCAACTTGCCTGCAAAATCTTCATCCAAACCTGTTTCTTTAGCAAGAATGCTAGCTTCCAGCTTAGCGGTGGGATAGTCAAAATCAAATGCAGTAAATCGTTGCTTGGTCGACTGCTTCAAGTCTTTCATCAGGCTTTGATAGCCTGGATTATAGGAAATCACCAATTGAAAGTCAGGATGCGCAGCCACTAACTCACCTTTTTTATCCAACGGCAATGTACGGCGGTGGTCAGTCAATGGGTGAATCACCACTGTTGTATCCTGACGTGCCTCTACAATTTCATCCAGATAGCAGATTGCGCCATGTCTAGCAGCCAGTGTTAACGGGCCATCAAGCCAACGTGTGCCATTTGCATCAAGTAAATAGCGCCCAACCAGATCAGAGGCTGTCATATCTTCGTTACAAGCCACGGTAATGAGCGGCTTACCAAGTTTCCAAGCCATATGTTCCACAAAACGCGATTTTCCGCAGCCAGTCGGGCCTTTTAGCATTACTGGTAAACGCGCAGCATAAGCCGCTTCGTACAACACGACTTCTTTGCCAGTAGGCTGATAGAAAGGTTCTTGTTTGATGAGGTATTGGTTAATATCGAAGCTCATTGTGCTCTCGCTTATCTTCTGTTGGCTGGATAGGTGTTAGGCAGAATTTCGTGTAATGCTTGATTAATATCAGGCTAGGTTAAAAAAAGCCCCTGCGACTTTTGTAC
>DAIDAH010000290.1 GCA_027310735.1 Methylotenera sp.
CTTAAAACAGGTAAAATACCAACAGGCAACAATATGAAATTTAGGCTTTTATGCGCATTCAGTTACTTCCAGATCAACTTATCAGTCAGATAGCCGCGGGCGAGGTCGTTGAGCGTCCAGCATCAGCACTCAAAGAGTTACTTGAAAACAGTCTGGATGCAGGCAGTACCGACATTCAGGTACATCTGTTGCAAGGCGGCATTAAGCAATTGCGTGTGGCAGATAACGGCATCGGAGTTGCAAAAGAGGATTTATCTTTGGCTCTGACACGCCACGCAACCAGCAAAATCGCCAGTCTTGAAGATTTGGAATCCGTCGCCAGTTTGGGATTTCGCGGTGAGGCCTTGGCAAGCATTGCGTCTATTTCACGCACACAAATCAGCAGCCGTGCGCTGGATACCAAACATGCTTGGCGCATCGCCACAGAAGGCAGTGATATTTCCTCGATTGAACCAGCCGCTCTGGATGCTGGCACGGTGATTGAAGTCAGTGATTTGTATTTTAATACGCCAGCGCGTCGCAAGTTTTTGAAAACAGAAGGCACGGAATTTGGTCACTGCGAAGAAGCGTTTAACCGCATTGCGCTCTCGCGGCCTGATGTGGCTTTTATGCTGCAACACAATGGCAAAGCGCTTAGCCGTTATGCAATAGGCGAACCAGAAAAACGTTTCCGCGAAGTGTTAGGCGCAGAGTTTGCTGCCGAAGCGATCTTGCTAGATGAATCTGCCGCAGGCTTGCGTATATGGGGCATGACCGCTAAGCCCACGTTTAATCGTAATAGCCGTGATACGCAGTACGTGTATGTCAATGGTCGATTTGTGCGCGATAAGCTGATTTCACATGCGATTCGTCAGGCTTATCAGGATGTGTTGCATCATGACCGTCATCCAGCTTTCGTGTTGTTTTTAGAGCTTGATCCAACCTTGGTCGATGTAAATGTACATCCCGCTAAAACAGAGGTGCGCTTTAGAGATGGGCAGGCGCTACATCGTTTTATTTTCCATTCATTGCATAAGGCCTTGGCAACACCCACTGGTGTTTCAAATGCCGTTACTGCCAGTCAGGCGGGGCATAATCCGTTCGGGCAACAGTCATCGCAAGCGCAGTATGTGAGTACACAATATTCAAATTCACAGACTTATCCTACGTACCAATCGCAAATCAATCTGAGTGCGCGTGAACCTAGCAACTTCTACCAAACGTTGTTTGGCGGTTCATCTAACAGTTTGCAAAGCAATGCTCTGCAAGCCAATAGGGACGCGCTTGCTGGGCAGGGTGCTTTTGAGCCGTCTGCAAGTGATTCAACGGCTGTTGTGCAGGACTTCCCGCTCGGCTTTGCAGTCGGTCAGATACACGGCATCTACGTGCTGGCACAAAATGCATTAGGCTTGGTGGTAGTGGATATGCACGCCGCGCACGAGCGCATCATGTATGAAAGACTCAAAAATGCGCTGGATGGCGCTGAACATGGTGTGCCGATGCAACCATTGCTACTTCCCGTAAGTTTTAATGCGGATAGGCTGGAAGTGGCGACAGTACAAGAGGCCCTCGCCAGCAATGACGGAAGTTTGCAGCAGCTAGGTTTTGATATTGCCATATTGTCGCCCACCACGCTCGCGGTGCGGGCAGTGCCAACGATGCTACAAGACGCCGATGCCGTAATATTAGCCCGTGACGTACTGCGTGACTTGCGAGAGTACGGTGCTTCACGCGCACTCACTGAGCGCCGCAATGAATTGTTAGGTACTATGGCCTGCCACGCCGCAGTGCGCGCCAACCGTACTTTGGCGATTCCAGAAATGAATGCCTTGCTACGCGACATGGAAGCCACCGAACGCTCAGGACAATGTAACCACGGCCGTCCGACTTGGTTTCAGGTGAGTTTGAGTGATTTGGATAAGATGTTTATGCGAGGTAAGTAATTATGCGTAACCAAGGTGTTATTGCTAAATGGTTTGATGATAAAGGTTATGGTTTTGTTAGCACAGATGGAGTGTCTGAGAAAATTTTTGCCCATATCAGTGCTTTTCCAAAAGGTAGTGCACGTCCTATAGTCGGGGAGGTGATTAGTTTTGAAGCGGTAACAGATGGTAAGAAGGGTTTGCAGGCATCCAATATTCTGTACGTTAATAGACCCGAAGATGCCACTGCACACATTGAGCTTACACTAAGCCCACCTTTACATAGTCATAAAAAACGTGCCTCAGTCTATAACCAAGAAAGAAAACAGCTTCAAAAACATGCTGGGTATAAAGGCCAAAATAAAACAGGTGGCAGCAACTTTCTGATTATTCTCTTAGTCGTGGTCATAAGCTACTTTGTCTGGAATAGCTATGTAAAATCTGACGCGAGTATTAGCAAAATCGTACAGGAGATTAAACAGCCAGTTAGCACTGAAACAACAAGCATCGTTGAAGATGAAAAGATGTCTTTTGGAAGTGATGTTCATTCAAATAATGTTTTTCAGTGTGCTGGTAAAAGTCATTGCAGTGAAATGACCTCATGTGAAGAGGCTATTTACTATCTTAAACATTGCCCTGGAACGATTATGGATGGAGATGGTGACGGGTTGCCATGTGAGGATCAGTGGTGTGGGCATTAGGTCTATAGCAAGATTAGGGTATGCAAATTGTATTGGCATATTATTTAGGAACTGTTCGTTTGCAACTTTTAGTTGTTAATCTATAAAAAATTACAATGAATCAATTAACATTACCCCCCGCAATTTTCCTAATGGGCCCCACCGCCAGCGGCAAGACTGGCGCGGCGGTTGACCTATATTCAAGACTCCCTGTTGAACTGATTAGTGTCGATTCTGCTTTGGTGTTTCACGATATGAATATCGGTACAGCCAAGCCTGATGCTGAAACTTTGGCACAAGCGCCACATCATTTGATTGATGTGATTGATCCGACCAGTGCTTATTCCGCTGCGAACTTTAGAAATGATGCTTTGCGGTTGATGGCGGACATTACCGCACGTGGCAAAGTGCCGTTGCTGGTGGGTGGCACGATGTTGTACTTCAAGG
>DAIDAH010000291.1 GCA_027310735.1 Methylotenera sp.
ACATTGATCAGTATCGGAAACTCATCAATATCAAAACCCTCTTCGGTCAGCGTGTAGCTGTGATAGTAAAAGCAGCCTTTGCCCTGCGCATCAAAGCCGATAATCTTATCCGCATTGACGGATGGTTCGGTATTACGCTCAAAAGCAATCGGTTTAATGGCTAGGTCACTGTATTCCTGAGGTAGAAATGCTTTCCATTTTTCAATCATTTTCTATCCTTTCCAAAGTGGTTTCAGAAATTATCAGCAGACTTAATGCTTAAAAGCCTTGAATGCATAAATCGCATCATTGCTCCAGCTTCAGCACCATCGGGTTAAATGCCTTAGAAACCAGCATCACTCTTTCGCCCACATGCAGCTTAGCGGCTTCATCTGGCATAGCGACAACACGCACGATCTGGTTACCAACCAGCACCGTGAGCGAGAACATCACGTCCATAGACTCAATGGCAAGTATCTCGCCAGTAAAGCGAAACTTACCGCTGGTTTGGCCTGCGCTAAACACCTCGACTGGCCTGCCCTGCTGAACGATACGCCCCGCTTCCATCATCATCACTCGGCTGGTGAGCTTGCATACTTCGCTTACGTCATGACTGACAATAACGGTAGTGATGCCGAAGTGCTTTTGTAGTCGCAAAATCTCATCATGCAAGCGTGAGCGCATTTCAGCATCCAACGCTGAGAATGGCTCATCTAACAACAACAGACGCGGCTCTGAGGCCAATGCACGGGCGAGTGCCACACGCTGTTTTTGTCCACCGGAGAGTGAATCTGGCTTGCGATGTTGCAGTTCGCCGAGGGCCATCAGCTCCAGCAGCTCATTGATACGCTTTTGGTCTGTGCCTTTTCTTAAAGCGAATTCCAGATTGCCGCGCACAGTCATATTCGGGAACAGCGCGTAATCCTGAAACATATACCCTACGCGCCGTTGCTGTGGTGGCAGGTTGAGTCGTGCGGCGCTATCCAGCCAAGTTTCACCGCGCACAACAATGCTGCCCTGCTCTGGTTGCTCCAGCCCTGCGATACAACGCAGCAATGTGGTTTTACCTACGCCAGACGCGCCAAACAATGCGACAAACTCGCCTTCAGCAATATTTAGGCTGGCCTCTAACTGAAAGTCACCATTGGCACCATGCAGATGCTTGCTAATGCTAGCGTGTATCATTTCTGCACCCCTCTATTGACCATATAGACAACCAGTAAAATCAGGAACGACAGTACAAATAACACCCCAGCGTAGAAATTGGCAGCGCCATAATTAAGCGCTTCGACTTCGTCATAAATGGCAATCGATGCCACTCTAGTTTGATTGGGTAAGTTGCCGCCTATCATCAGCACCACACCAAACTCGCCCACGGTATGCGCAAATGCCAGTACAGTGCCAGACAATAGCGCCGGTTTAATGTTGGGTATCAGTACGCGCAAAAAAGTCTGCCAGTTAGATTTACCCAGTACACGTGCCGCATCAGTAAGTGAGCGCGGCAAGTTCTGAAAAGCGGCTTGTACAGGGTGTACCAGAAATGGAAAACTAAAAATAACTGAAGCAACCACCAAACCCTCAAAACTGAATGCCAAACGGATGCCTGCCTGCCTATCCAGCCACGCACCAAACCAATACTCAGGACTAAAAGCCAGCAGCAGATAAAAACCCAATACCGAAGGCGGTAATACCAGCGGCATGCTGACCAGAGCTTCAATCACTGGCTTGATGCGCGTGCGGGTATTGGCAAGCCACCATGCAAACGGTACGCCTATACACAGCAATATCGTTGTGGTAACCGCAGCGAGCTTGAATGTCAGTAATAAAGGTTGCCAATCAATCATCGTG
Source organism: Methylotenera sp. (assembly GCA_027310735.1). Taxonomy (GTDB): domain Bacteria; phylum Pseudomonadota; class Gammaproteobacteria; order Burkholderiales; family Methylophilaceae; genus Methylotenera. The sequence continues at coordinate 1,828 of DAIDAH010000291.1, forward strand.
ATGCCCTGCCATGAGTGCGATTTCATTCGCCTTAATTAAGGCTTCTACTTGGTCACCAACTGCCAGCTGTAAACGATCTACAGCCCGAGCGGTAATCACGCTTGTAAGTGCATTGCCGACATAATCCAGCCTGACTGCACTCAAAATATCGCCACGCTCAATGCTACGAATAGTGACGACAATGCGATTCCGCAAACTGATAAGGCCACTGAGGTTTTTTGCCAGTGCGACTTCAGTCTCTTTAAACAGCAACGTTACCTTGCTGCCTATTTTGAGATAATCTGCCGTTTCTGGCGTTTCCAGCAACGTTGCGGTAAATACATCGTCGCCAACAGCCACGTCGACTAGCGACAAGTGACTGTTGCTATCAATCGCAACGATTTGTCCCTTCAGTCGGTTCAAGGTAATTTGTATCCGTATTTAGTAAATATAGCCTGCGCCTTAGATGAGAACACAAAACCATAGAACTTGCGCGCTGCATCGCCATTATTTTCTGAGCCGTGTCTTAGAATAACCAGGCCTTGCGCGATTGGCTCATAACTCTCATTAGGCACTTCCACCCACTTGCCTTTACCTTGCAGCTCAGGTGATAGCACAACCGATTTTGCCGTAAAGCCGACATCTACCGACTTGCTATCAATGTATTGGTTTACCTGTGAAATGCTCTCACCATAGACCAGCTTTGGTTCTACAGCCGCCCGCACCTTGTAAAAATCCAGCGCTTTGATCGCCTCACGACCATAAGGTGCTAACTTGGGACTGGCAATAGCTACCTTTTTGAAGCTGCTATCAGTCAACCCGGCAACGCCTTTGGATAGATCGGCATCACTCATCGTCCACAACACTAATGCACCGTTGGCATAAACCTTGGGGGGCGATGTCGCTTGTCCATCTTGGTAAAGTATGGCTGGGTAACTCATATCCGCTGACAAAAACACATCATAAGGCGCGCCACTTTTGATTTGTGCAGTGAGCTTGCCTGATGACGAAACTACGCTTCTGACATCCACCCCGGTCTGCTTGGTAAATTCCGCGGCAAGTTCATCAAATGCATACTTTACGTTGGCGGCTACTGCAACTGTCAATGGTTCGGCAGATGCAGCCAATGGCTGAGCCAGAATTGCCAGAGTAAGAATTAATGCGTTAAATATTTTCATGCTAACTCCTAATTTATTTCATTATAAATGGCTAAATTAAATAC
>DAIDAH010000292.1 GCA_027310735.1 Methylotenera sp.
CATTTAATATAACTGCTGAATTGATTGCAGAGATTGTCGCTCAAGTGAAGCCGCAATTAAAGCAGCAATTAGAAGATGACATTACAATCGCGCTTACTCAAAAATTGAGAAAAAGTATGCGTGACGAGTTATTTGAAAGTCTGCTGAATGAATCTACAGCGATGCAAAAGTCCATCCATGATGAGCTTGCTGGTACGATTGGCACCTCAATTGAGTGCACTCAGCAAAGTTTGGAAGAACATATTAAGCAAACTTTAGTTCAAGAGTTGAGTCAAGCGGTCACTAATGTAGAGCAGACTTTGATTGATAGGACTTCTGACTTTATTGATAAATCAAAAGCGGACTTGACAACAGAATTGCCGAGTATGCTACATACAAACGTAGCAATTATTAAAGCTGACCTTGATTATGAATTGAGCCAAATGCAGGATAAGGGCGTTGTTGAAATGCAAGCCAAGCTTATTCAAACGTTTCCGATGATGGAACAGCTTTTAACGACACAACTGCAAGCGAAGCTTGATGATTTAGAAAATGTAACGGTAGAAAAAGCGACACTGGCATTGCAGGCTGAGGCATTGCGTTTACATGAAGATATATTGGCGAAGCATCAAGCTAATTTAACAAGTGAACTGTCATCAATTTATCAAGGCTTGACGCATCAAACGCAAGTCGAGCTAAGTACGTACTTGGATGCGCTACAGTTACAGTCTCAGCAGCAATTGGAACAGAAGCTGGGTGATACTTTCCCGATACTTTATGAAAGTTTGGCGCATGAATTAAGTACAACCTTGCAACGTGACTTTGTTGCGTTGGCAGACGCTGCAAAAAATGATTTTAAACTGGCATTGGATAGTGAGCTGCCATCAGTACAGCAAGCATTGGCTGATAAGGTGCATGAAATATTGGATGTTGAAGTCCCACGTATCGAACAAACAATGAGCTCAAACATTAAAAATGAAATTGAACGATTGATTGAGTCTGTACGTATGGTTTTTCAAAAGTAATCTGGTTGTAACTTCTGAAAAGTTATTTTATAGACCATCAACTAGTATTTGATAGGCTTCAGCAGTCAATAGTTGGTTCTCAACATCAGCTTTCAGTGGTTTGAACCTGAATATCCAGGCTTGGTAAGGCTCTTCATTGATAAGTTCTGGGGTGTTGATAACTGCCTGATTGATTTCGACTACTTCACCATCAACTAGGGCATGTAAATCAGAGCCGGTCTTAACGGATTCAACTATGCCACAAGGCTGACCTGTACTTAGTTTAGTGCCGATTGCTGGAGCATCAACAAAGACAATATCGCCCAATAAATCTTGAGCGTAGTCTGTAATGCCGGCTTCCCATAGGCCGTCTGCCGTAGGTTTGGCCCATAAGTGTTCTGCGCTGTAGAGTAGTGATTCAGGTGTATGCATTTTTATTACTCAAATGTTGTGAGTGAATTCTCTCATAACTTAAAGCTAGGTGCGTATGTAAATAACAAAATTTGTTAATGACAAAGCTAAAGTTTTTATATAATATCCCGATGTAACTGTATGACGTGAAACGAACTAATTGAGAATAATCATGCGTAAATTTTTAATATTTTATATTGCCCTGATGCTCAGTGCCTTGCCAACAGCCTCAGAGGCGGCAACCAAAAAGTCGCATAAACACGTTGCAACTAACAGTAAGCATAAATATGTGCATACTCAATCCGGTAATATGCGGGTTCATTATCGTTTGCGAGCTCATAAAACGGCGGCAGTGTATGCCGATACTTATGATGGTAGCGCCTCACTTCACCTTGCATCAGCCAAAGCACTTGTAATTAATCAGCTAACTGGTGAGACTGTGTTTGCTAAAAATATCAACCAGTCGACGCCAATCGCTTCGGTGACCAAATTGATGACCGCTATGGTGATGTTGGATGCACATTTACCTATGGATGAGGTCATTAACATTTCAGATGAAGATGTTGATTATTTAAAAGGTACGCACTCTAGATTAAGTGTTGGTACTGGGCTTACTCGAGGTGAGTTATTGCAGATGGCTTTGATTGCGTCAGAAAATCGTGCGGCTGCTGCGCTAGGCCGTAACTACCCGGGTGGTATTACTGCTTTTGTGAGTGCAATGAACCACAAGGCTGAAATGTTGGGTATGAGATCTACGCATTTTGTTGACTCTTCAGGTTTGAATAGTAGCAATGTATCTACAGCAGAAGATTTAGCAAAAATGGTGAATGCTGCTTATCATTACCCAGAAATTCGGCAAGTAACTACCACAGCTTCACAAGAAATTACGCCATACGGCCGTGCAAATCCAATTCATTTTGTGAATACCAATGCGTTGGTGCGAGGCAGTAATTGGTCAATTGGATTATCTAAAACTGGATTTATTAACGAAGCAGGACGTTGCTTAGTGATGCAGGCGGAAATTTCTGGTCAGCCGATGATTATTGTTTTGCTTGATTCTGTTGGTAAGCAAACACGTATTGGTGATGCAAACAGAATTCGTAAATGGGTAGAATACAATGATGCTAACTCACTAGGTGCAAAAGTAAGTGGCTAGTGTGTGGTAGATTAAAGATTTGACTCAATAAAAAAGCGGCTATTAGGCCGCTTTTTTATTGAGTCAAATCCTGTTACTCCGCAGTGGTTTTCTTGGCGGCGGTTCTTTTAGTTGCTGTTTTCTTGACTGCAGCTTTGGTTGCACTTGCTTTCTTCACCACGGGTTTTTTGCCGGTTACTTTCTTGGTGGCTGGCTTCTTGGTACTGTCAGCAGCTGTTTTTACGCTGGCTTTCCTAGCTACGGGCTTCTTAGCTGGCGTCTCTTTCGCTGCTTTTGCATTGAGGAGTTCTAATGCCTCTTCCAAAGTAAGCGCCTCCGGCTCAATGCTTTTTGGAAGTGTTGCGCGAACTTTTCCGTGTTGCACATAAGGACCATAGCGACCTGCAAACACTTCAATTTGACCGTCTTCTGTCGGGTGGTTGCCAAGTGAGCTCAGCGGAGCTGGACCTGTATTAGCC
>DAIDAH010000293.1 GCA_027310735.1 Methylotenera sp.
TCGTTTCATTGGTTTGTTGACTACGGATTGCCGCCTCAGCTGGCTGAGGATTAGGCTTGTAAGTTTCGGCCGCCTGCTCTAAGGTAGAAAAAGCAACTTCCGCACTCGCTTCAGCACGAACATTTTTCTCACCGACTATAGGTGCGATAATTGACTCGACTCGCTTCACAATACTCTGCTGAATATCATCAATATATTTAAGCTGAGTTGGATCCAAGTTATTAGCACCCATTTTCTTTGAAGTATCTGAAAGTAGATTACCGTTTTGATCAACCACTGTGACATTACCAACAGGCAAATCAGGCACACTACTAGCCACCAAGTGCACAACAGCACTTACTTGCTGCGCATCCAGACTTCTACCCGGACGCAAATTCAATAACACAGAGGCCGTTGGTTTCTGCTGATCCCGGACAAACACAGAAGCTTTCGGAATTGCCAAGTGAATTCTCGCCGCAGCCACAGCGCCAATTGACTGTATTGTGCGCTCCAACTCACCCTCTAGTGCGCGCTGAAAATTGACTTGCTCTACGAATTGAGAAACGCCAAATTTTTGATTTTCCAAAACTTCAAAGCCAATATTACCACCTTTAGGTAAACCATCTGAAGCCAACTTCAACCGCGCTTCATGCACCTGTGCTGCTGGAACCAATATAGCACTACCGCTATCAGAAAACTTATAGGGCACGTTCATCTTTTCTAAAGCGGCAACAATAGCTCCCCCATCCTTATCGGAGTAATTAGAAAACAAGACGCGATAATCCGGCTGCTGACTCCATAGCCAGAATACAACCATCACAGCAATTACTGCAGCCACACCAGCAACCAATAGTAACTTATTGCCCATCTGAGCCAGCCCCATTGCACCACTGTTAGTTAAGGCTGCGTCAGCTTCTGCTGCCATCTCGCTCCTCCAATTTGCTACATATCAAATACCGCACATACAGCCATCATATTAAATCACTCGGCCCAACAACAACCATCACACCAGCACTAAAATGCAAATGCGCTTAGCTGACATAATAACATTATCCGCATCACCTATTTTTTTAAACTTTCGAATAAAGCCACTTTCGCAAGCCTATTTCAAGACTCCCACATTCAAACAGGGTGCTACATTTGCTACTGGTGATAATTATGTTGATATTCTGTAATTACAACGAACTGGAGACATACCATGAAAATCGAAGGAATCGATTCTAGTAGAATAGAGTCTATGCTAGCGCAACTAAAAGCTGCAGCGCATAGCCCTCAAACAGAATCATTGAGTGAACTAGCCCCATCAATTGGAGCCCAGCAAACTCAAGGTACAGCTAAACTTAACTTCTCAGATGCATTAAAAGCATCACTTAACCAAGTAAATCAAGTGCAAATGGACGCTGAAAAACTAGGCAAGAGCTTTGCTATGGGTGACGATAGTGTAAGCCTTTCAGATGTAATGATTGCTGGGCAAAAAGCCAGCTTCTCGTTCCAAGCAGCAGTACAGGTGAGAAATAAACTTGTTACAGCCTATCATGACATCATGAATATGCAGGTTTAAGACAGATAAATGATAGATATTCCTGAGTAACATTCAATCGCCATCATAGCAAAACATCACTCTCACCAACGTCACCCCTCTCTAACTTATATAGCCATGCCAACACCTCAGCAATAGCTTGATATAGCGAGGGAGGAATATGGTCATCAAGATCAACTTGCATTAACAGCGCGACCAAGTCTTTAGATTCATGCACAAAAACATGATTATCTTTCGCTCTAGCAATAATTTGTTCAGCTATCAGACCTCGCCCTTTAGCAACGACTTTAGGCGCATAATCTCCAGAGCCGTATGCCAACGCAATCGCCTGCTGGTTAGGATTTAAACCTGCACCGCTATTAGTCATGGCGCACCACCATCAACGCATCTAACTGCTGACCATTTCCAATGATAGCTTCTGCCAAATGCTGACTTTTAGATTTAAGCTCACTCAATGCTTGCACTTGCTCAGCTAGTATTTTGACCCTTAGGTGGCTGTCAGCCAAATCAAGCCTAACCACTACTTTACCAAGCCTAGGCAAATGTAAGGTCATTTCACTAGATATCGGTCTAGCATCATTTTCAACTTGATGTTGACCAAATGCTTGCCGCTTATCATCATCCGTAACATCATTACGCTGCCGCAGATAGACATCCCAATCCATTTTCTGCCCAGGCCAAACATCTCCACGCCATGACAGCTGCTGATTTTCAAGAATAGTCAGTTGCTGTGAAACCAACGTGGCAAGCGGTAAGTTAACTTGATTTTGAGGTTCTTGCCTGATAATTGATAAGACGACAGGGTCACCCCCTTGTGCCAACTTACTTAAATGCGATTCGTAAAACAAACCGCTATTTAACACCGCTTGCTTTAAATCATGAGCAACCACTTGAGCATTTGCAGGCGTTTGCGTAATTACTGCGGTAGCTTCATAACGAGTTGGCGCACCACTCTCTTCAGCAACCTTCAAATAACTACCAATTAAATGTGCTGTTGAACTTATGTCAGCAGTAGATCCAACGGATTTTTCCTGTGCAGGCGTCAGTAAAAATGTTGGAACAGGACTATCTTGAATGTAACGAAGTATGACTGTCTGCCCAGCCTTGGCTGCAGAACCAAAGTCCATTTTCAGGAGCGTACTTTTACCTCCCTCCCCATCAACTTTTACGTTGTAGGCAGACTCTCCAGCCTTAGACAAAACCTGTGCAACATACTCGCGCCCTCTGACAAACTGCGTAGCTCTATCAGCCAACTCCTGCGTTGCATTACCAATATTTTCTATAGCAAGCATTGGAAGTATTCTTGCTACAGGATTCGTGCCTGCGGTATCGGGCAACTTAAGCATAATATTGAGAGGTTAGCGACCGTATGTTCGCGTCAATCTTTGCTCCATATGATTACTGTTAAGCATTGAGTTCAAGCGCACCATCAATGGCGATACAAGCTTGCG
>DAIDAH010000294.1 GCA_027310735.1 Methylotenera sp.
GCTCATGGCCACGTAAGCACCAATAGAAATGCCCGCTAGCCAGATGTGCTGATAACCTGCCGCGATTGCTGGTTGTATCAGGCTATCGTGTATTTGTTGCAAGGCGCTTTGGTCGGCAATCTGGCTGAATGATAACTCCGCCATTATCAAATCTATATTGAGCTGACGCTGGCGCACCGCCTGCACAAAACCTTGCTCGATAAAGTCTTCTGGCTGGTGATAAGCGCCCGGCAGCAATATCACTAAGGTGTCGGCGTGTTGTTCGGGTTGTGCAAGGTCGGTGAGATGGCGCATCAGCTTTTACTCCCGCCAGCAAAACCAGTTTGCGCAAATATGGCCGAAAAAATCAGCGCAAGTACAACGCCCGGCGCCACGGTAACGCCCATTGCTTGCAAGACTGGCACGCTGGAAAGCGCTAGCAGACCAAAGCTGAGCACGGTCGCTACGTTGGCAAACAGCAGTGAGGCGTAAGTGCGGGGTGAGATTTCCTGTGCGCCATGCGTCATGCTTGGGTTAAAGAACAGGGCGTAGTTCGAGCCAATTGCCACGATGAGCAGCAAGCCAATCAGATGCAGAATAATCAGTTGCTGCCCGAACAAAGCCAGCCCAGCTGTTACCGTCAATACAGCTGCCGCCAGCGGTATGATTATCGCTAGCACCTGCGTAGCTGAGCGCAGCACGAACAGCAGCAAAATGACGATTGCCAGCAGACCAACCAGCGAAAGCATGATGGCCTCATTCATATAGGCGGTATACAGGTGATTGGATTCGGCTTTCATATCCACAAATAATGCGTTTGATACTTGCGCCTGCTTTAGCTCGGTGCGTACTTGTGCCGCGTCGATATTGCCGCTTTCGGGTGCCGTAAGCGGAATCAATGCGCTCCAACGCTGCTTTTGTTTTAACAGCATCGCGTCCAGTGCCATTGCCATTGACGTATGCTCAAGATCGCTACGCTGCAATAATGGCCGATGACGTATTGCTTCGACATCTGCTAGAAATGGTGTGAATACTTGAGCGCGAACTGGTAAGTCCTTAATAGCACTTTCTAGTCTGAGCTTGAGTTCTGCCGCAGCAGGTAAGCTAGCTAGGCGAGCACGCTGACTAGCTTGGCTAGGCAGATAATGGCTGGCGCTGTCAAAAGCTGTGAGTACGCCTTTTTCAACCAAGGGCTGCAAGCTGGCGGATACTTTTTCTGAGTCTACTAATACAGCTTCCTGACTCTTGCCCGATACCACAATCACATAACGCACATCCGGTGCGCCCATGCTAACACGCAGTCTGGTATCTAGCGCTTGATCGGCAGCGGAAACCGGACTCAAAGCAGAGAGTTCAGCATTCCATAGGTGATTGTGATGTTGATAAACCACCACGCAGGATGCCACAACTAACGCGATGGAAGGCCAGCGTAAACGTTGCGCAAGTTGGGCATAGCGCAATAATGTTAATCCTGCGCGGGTCGTATCGCGTATTTGAAAATTAGCCGGCAACAGATGCGGTAATACATAGCGCGTCATGGCTGCGGCGGCAATCAAGCCGGCAATGGAATACAGCCCGAGTTGCGCCAAACCAGGAAAGCCGGATAGCAACAATGAGGCAAAGCCGAAAACAGAAGTTAGCACGCCCAACCTTACCGTAGGCCAAACGCGCGCTACCCAGACTTTGCGGTGCTGTTCGTTTTCAGCAGCATTAACAGTGCGATCTGACTGCATGAACAGGTAAATGGAGTAATCCACAGCCTCACCAATCAGCGCTGTACCAAAACCTAGCGTGATGCCATGCACTACACCGAAACCCAAGCTGACTGCGGAGATGCCAGCCAATATGCCAGTAGCTACGGGCAAGAATCCCAGCAGCAAGGCACAAAGTGAACGGTAAACTACCAGCAGCAATATGGCGATCAACACCGTGCTGACAATAAAAATCAAGCGCACTTGCGCTTTGATGGTGTCGCGCGATACCACTGAAAATACGCCAGGACCAGTCATATACAACTTTGGCTGACTAGCCATGTGCATGGTTTCATGATTGAAAGTAGTTTGTATGGCCTGCATCGCCAGTTTTTGCGCGTCGGTATCTGAGCCTAAAGCACGCGTTTGAATCAGCAACAGCGCGGTTTTTCCATCGCGTGATGCCCATGCGCCATCTACCAGTTGTGGGCGGCTGCTGGAATTCATTTGCTCTAGCAATTGCAGCACTTCGCCCGTTGCATCGTGTGGCAATAAGGACTTGAACAGCAAGCCAGCTGGTGAGGCCAACTGATCTATGCTGTCGCTGATGGCCGTGTGCAGGCCATTTACACTGAAATGTGCTGGCGTGACTGCAGGGCTTAACAGATAACGATTATTGAATAGATACGCTTGGTCATGTTCGGTAGTAATCGGCTCGCCATTATTTACACTGACGAATACCGGATTAGCACGCAGCTTCTGGGCAATAGCTTTGGATAGACTGGCGCGAGCAGTTTGATCTGCGCCCTCCTCTATGCCAACCAATATCAAACGCGAAGCCAAGCCATCTTTAAGTTGATCCATCAGCAATTGCTGCTCAACCGTAGGCGTGCGCGGCAGAAAAGCGGATAGATCAGCCGTAAAGTGGCTGCGGCTGATAATGACCAAACTGACCAATATCATGACCAGCCAGATGGCAATGGCAGTGCGGCTGCGCTGTAATGCATTTACATTCATGGTTTGGTTGGTATCAGGCACGTTGTTGGTGTTCGTAGTTTATGGCGCAGGTTGTGGCGTAATGGTCATCACTGAACTGTCACCATCTGCTTGCTTAATCTCGATAGTATGCAACACGTTGCCAGAGCCAGTAATATTGATTTTGCTGACAACTTTTTTCATTTTATCGGCAATGGGTAACAAGGCGAGATTCCAATTTTTTTCATCACCTTCTATGCTTAATTGATACGTGCGCTCCAGCG
>DAIDAH010000295.1 GCA_027310735.1 Methylotenera sp.
GTGCGCAGCAGCGGATTGTTGCGCTGAGCTTTCTCTGGCAACACAGCAGCATCAAACTTCTCTGGTGGCAGGTGGCGTAGCGCCCGAGGTTCGGCCACCGAATCATGCTGCGACCGCCCGGCCATAGCATTCAGCCGCGCCCTGGCCTGTTTCTGCTCAGCTTCCAGCGTAATGATTTCGGAGCGCAATGTAGTTTTCTCGACTTGCGCACGAATCACGTCCTGCTGCGGCACTAGTCCATTAGAATAACGAACCCGAGTGATACCTTCGATATCCTGCAACAATGTCAGAATTTCTTGATTGAGTCCTTTTAGACGAAAAGGTTGATAAAACTGCGCGTAGGCAATTTTTATCTTGGAGTGAATCTCGGCAAGCAAAGCAATTCTGCGGGATTTTGCCTCACTCACGCCTGCCGTCGCAATTTCAGTGCGCATATCACGCTTACCCCATAGCGGAAAGCTCTGCATCACGGTGTACTTGGTTCCACCCACCCGATTCGGTAACACATTGAAACCATTCGGTGCGGCTGGACCGGCAAAATCCATCAACTCTACACGCAGCACCGGGTCAGGCAATGCGCCTGCCGGAACAATGCGGCCCTCTGCCGCCTCGATTTCGTAATTTATAACAGCAAGGTCTGGATTATGGGCATCGGCCCATTGCAATAACTCCTGCAAACCAGCATCCGTAGCAGCGGAAGTCTGCGACGAATCAGGCATATCACCTGCCCAAGCCAGCCCAGGCAACAGTACTATTGTGATCATTGAGGCCAGCACCCAGCCCAGTGGTTTGTTCATTTTTTCTTCCACCTTTATTTTTTACCAGATCAATCTGGAATCGACCTGGCCGACCATGCTTGCTTATTTCACCGTATTGATTTGCGTTATCAACGGCGCGCCGCCTTCTTTCCTAATGAACTCGAATTTGACCTGATCGCCAGCTTTCAAGACATCTAGTTGCGATTTGTCAGCAACCGCAAAAAACATAGTCATGGCGGGCCAATCAAGTTCTGGGACGGGCTCATGCTTCAACTTAACTTTGCCTGTGGCCTTATCTACAACAACTACTTCCCCCTTCACTGCATAGCTTTTTTGCACATCAGCCTTGGGATGGTGAGCATCATTCGCATAAACGGGTATGGCTGAACCGCCAAATGTAATGCATGCAAGTGTCATTATCAAAAATCGTTTCATTTCTGTATCGTCCTTTCTTAGACAAGATCAATCTGGGCGAACCTAGTCCGCCCAGCGTACTCATTAGTGCTTGTGTTTATCACCTGAACCCATGAGCATGTGATGCTCTTCCATCATTTGCCCCATCACCTGATCCATGAGCTTCTGGTGCTCCTTGATCCAGTCCTCATGCTCCTGCATGGTCATGCCAGCTTTAGGTTTCATTTCTTGCATTTTACTCATTGCTTCATGCATCATTTTCATGTGCTCACTCATGAGCTTCTGACGCTCAGCCCCTTTTGCGGCTTCAGCTTCCTTCAGCTTCTGCTGTGACTCTGAAAACTGTCGGTTAAGTTGCTGCTGAATGAGATCAGGGCCAGCCATAGCCGATGTAACCGTTAAGCCGAGACTGGCAATAAATGCAGTAGCGATTAATTTATTGAGGATTCTTTTTTCCATGATTGATACTCCGTATTGAGATAAAGTTTAATTTATTGCTTGTGCATATCGCCCATGTCCATAGGCATGTCACCCATGTCCATCATCAGCTTATGCTCGCCCATCATCTGCTCCATTATCTGTTCCATCAGTTTCTGATGTTCGTTAATATAGTCCTCATGCTCCTGCATAGACATACCAGCTTTAGGTTTCATTGCCTGCATTTTTTTCATATTACCTTGCATCATTTTCAGGTGTTCACCCATCAGCTTCTGACGCTCAGCGCCTTTCGCTGCTTCAGCCTGTTGCAACTTCTGTTTAGCTTGCATAACACGCTGGGTCATATCACGTTGAAAACTATCTTGCGCAGCAAAAGCGGGGGCGGAAATAAAACCAATACAGCTCACTGCAACGATGGCAATCATTTTATTAATAATGCGTTTATTCATAATAAAAACTCCTAATGAGAAAAAATTTAAAACTGCAAATATCAGCCGTAAGGCAATAGTTACTGGTTACTTGCCTACTTTTGATTGTGACCATTATCATGGTAGGTATATTACCAATAGCTGACAGCAACATTACAATTTTGTAATGTTGAGTACACGAGGCTGAGAGTTAAACCATGTATAATCAGTCAAGGTTTTAGTCAATACGGCGTATTTTTGAGCAGATCTTCCATGTCTTTGTAGTGTCCACGTACGCGGTCTACGTGGTACTCATACATCAGTGCATTTTCTGCGAACTTGACCCGCTCGACATCCATCTCAACTGTGTTGCCGTCAACACTACCCTGACTAGGGATGACGTATTTCACTTCCACTGTTTTTGCCGTCTTTCCTGTGCGAAGCGCTTCCTGAATATCGAAGTCAACCGCCTTGTATCCTGGTGTGTCGGCATTCGCTATATTTGACGCAAGCAATTCCTGGCGATATGCGCGAAGTCCCAATGCACGCTCGTTAAGACTATCTTCATCAACCGCTCGCGCACTGACCAACTGAAAATGACTAGGTGTCACATAGGTTGATAGGGGTGACTTTGGAACGACTAGCGCAAAGTTTTTATATCCGTTGACAGAGGTGGTGGCTGGCTCCCTATCCCTGACGCGCGCTAAGGCCTCTGAAAATGTTCCGGCAAGGGGGATTAACGATTTTGCCTCCCTTTTCACCGACGAATCCACATTGCTCAAAGGCAAATTAGAAAGTCCTAAAATGTTTGCCATGTATACCTCCATTTAATGAAGAATGAATAGGATGATCAAGTTGATTGACCGATCGCTATCCGGTACAGAAATACTTGATCCCATGGTTAGCATC
>DAIDAH010000296.1 GCA_027310735.1 Methylotenera sp.
CATCTAGCGTTGCGGTTAAAGGCGGTGAGGCTGTTGCTGAAGTCGTTGCCACGATGAGTGCAATCAATGCCAGTGCCAAGAAGATTGAGGATATTATCTCGGTGATCGATGGTATCGCTTTTCAGACCAATATTCTGGCTTTGAACGCGGCCGTAGAGGCCGCTAGAGCTGGCGAACAAGGCCGCGGATTTGCCGTGGTGGCAGGTGAGGTACGCAACTTGGCACAGCGCTCTGCCAGTGCTGCGAAAGAGATTAAAGAGCTTATTACTGACTCCGTCAGCAAAACTGCGGAAGGTACTAAACAAGTTGAGAATGCTGGTAGCACCATGCAGGATGTGGTGTCCTCCGTAAAACGTGTTGCCGATATTATTGGTGAAATTACAGCCGCGTCTATAGAGCAAAGTCAAGGCATTAACCAAGTTAATAACGCAGTGACCACAATGGATGAAGCAACACAGCAGAATGCGGCTTTGGTAGAGCAAGCTGCCGCAGCAGCAGAGTCATTGGTGGAACAAGCCAATGCCTTGGCTGATGTGGTTAGCGTGTTTAAGCTAGATGATAGCCCTTCAGGACGTCAGGCTACAAGCCGCCCAATTGCAAGAATGAGTACATCTAAGCCTGTGGTAAAGCTTGCTGTAGTTAAGGCGCCATTAAAAGCCCTTGGTGACAATAGTGATGATTGGGAAGAGTTTTAGCGTTGCGTTGTAGGAGTGGCTCGCCACTCCTACTGGGCTTAATTTTTGAGCTTATCAAATTGGCTTGCTTGATTAGGTAATAGTAGCCATACACTTAATTACTCAGCTTGGAGCAGGTCACTCATTGCTCTGTGAAGCCTATTTGATTAGCAGGGCAACACCATTTCAACACAAAAACCACTTGGGCTGAGATTCTTTGCAAATACCCATCCGCCATGCACATCAACGACTTGTTTCGTGATAGCTAAGCCAACACCATGTCCAGTTGTTTGACTGCCGGATATACCTCTGACGAAAGGCTTGAATATATCTTCAAGTTCGTCCTCGCTTACGCCTGTGCCTTGGTCGGTCACTCGAATGTGTAAATATTTATTATCAGCTTGGTGGTTGCAGACGATGGTTATCTCACTGTCATTCGGCCCATATTTAATGGCATTACGTACCACGTTCTCAATGGCTCGGTAGAGTAAGTCCGGTTGTCCTTTTAGTGTGTAGTTTTCATCTAACGTTAAATGTAACGTAATCTGTTTTGCCATCGCCTCAAATTGTGCATCCTCTACAATGTTGGTGAGTAATTGATTTAATTCTAGGTTTTCTTTTTTGATTTTAACTACGCCAGATTCGAGTCTGGATAACTCCAGCAGCTCGCCAACAAGTTTATCCATACGGTTTGCTTCTAATTCGATACGTTCTAAAAAGACTTCAATTTTTATTGGATTTTGTCGCACTAAGCCGAGCGCCATTTGTATTCTGGCAAGCGGTGAGCGCAACTCATGCGACACATGGTGTAACAATTTAGTTTGGCCTTGCAGTAAACTCCCCAGACGAGCAGCCATTGCGTCAAAGTCATGGCCTAAGTCGGAAAGCTCATCACGTCGCCCACCCATCTTATGCGCCACACGCACATCCAGCTTGCCTTTGGAGGCTTGATCAAATGCGGCGCGTAAACTATTTATCGGCTTGGAGAAATACCATGCGAGTAAGGCTGCAAATATAAAGCTTACTAGTGAGCCGCCTAATATGGGTATTAATGGAAACCTTACTTTGGCTCTCTGTGGTGGCATGCGGCTTCCTTTAGTGATTTCTGGCGGTGGAGGGCGCATATTAGCTACGTTGCTTACTTGAGGCCGGGGAGGTTGATGTCCAAAACCATGTTCGCGTCCAGAGTCAGGTACAAACAACAAGAAAGATTGGCCGTCACTCAGCTTGATGTATTTAGCATAGGGCTGGAGTGTGTCAGACAGCGCCAGTTTTTGTGCAGAGTTAAAACTAGCTTGGCTGTATGGGCGCTGTAGAAGTTCTTGGCCGCGTCCGTCAACTACCATTAGTTGCGGCACCGGACGCTTTTGCCAGTCGCTCAATAGGTGCTTTAAGCCTTCTATTCCGCCAAATTGCAGCGTGGATGTGGCCGCCTCGACCAATGATTGCGCTGGTGGCGACATTTCCACACCAGTACTTTGCAAGGATTCTTGTCGGTGCTGTGACCAAATGGCTACGCTCACGCCTATTACAGTAGTGAGTTGTGCTATGAAGAGGAATATGAAAAATTTCCAGAATAAGCGGCTCATTATTCCTTCACCAGTTGGTAGCCCATGCGGTACACGGTTTGTATGCAATCGCGGCCATCATAAAGTGTGCCCATTTTTTGTCTGATGCTGCTCATATGTACATCAATGCTACGATCAAACCTGACCAGAGGTCGCCCCATACCCTCTTTGGCGAGGTCTTTTTTACTCACCACTTGTCCGGCATTACGGGCAAGCACCTCTAGGAGGTTAAATTCGGTGCTAGTCAGGTTTAATGTTTTTCCGCTCCACTCTGCGCGACGCTGTTCCGGCCACATTGAGAGGTTGCCAATGACTAACTGATTGATTTGCGGTGTACTGTCTTGTGTTAGTTTTGATCTGCGCAATATGGCACGAATACGCGCCGTTAATTCACGCGGAGTACAGGGTTTGGGTACATAATCATCCGCGCCTAGCTCTAGACCAAAGAATCGGTCAGATTCATCGCCTCTGGCGGTGAGCATAATAACGGGAATATGGCTGGCTTGGCGGATTAAGCGTAGCGTTTCAATGCCATTCAGCTTGGGCATCATGACATCCAGCACAGCTAAGTCAAATAGACCGGAGAGTGCATGACGTGCGCCAGATTCGCCATCATTGGCAATCGTGACCTCAAAGCCTTCTGCAGCCAGAAACTCTTTGAGCATGGCGGTGAGTTCAATGT
>DAIDAH010000297.1 GCA_027310735.1 Methylotenera sp.
GCGCCATTATCCCAATGAACATCAACCACCCAGAAATCGAGCCGATGATCATTGGCCGCAACTTTCTGGTAAAAATCAACGCTAACATCGGCAACTCTGCGCTGGGCTCTTCAATCTCTGAAGAAGTTGAAAAAATGGTGTGGAGTACACGTTGGGGTGGCGACACTGTGATGGATTTATCTACAGGTAAAAACATCCACGAAACACGCGAGTGGATCATCCGCAACAGCCCAGTGCCAATTGGTACTGTGCCTATTTACCAAGCACTTGAAAAAGTAGACGGTAAAGCTGAAGATTTAACTTGGGAAATCTTCCGCGACACATTGATTGAGCAAGCAGAACAAGGCGTTGACTACTTCACTATTCACGCTGGCATACGCTTGGCTCATGTACCGCTTACAGCAAAACGCATGACAGGCATCGTGTCACGCGGCGGTTCAATTATGGCGAAATGGTGTTTAGCGCATCACAAAGAAAGCTTCTTGTACGAACACTTTGAAGACATCTGCCTAATCATGAAACAGTATGACGTTTCATTCAGCTTGGGTGATGGCTTGCGCCCCGGCTCAATCTACGATGCCAACGATGAAGCGCAATTCGCTGAACTCAGAACATTGGGCGAGTTAACACAAATCGCTTGGAAGCACGACGTACAATGCATGATCGAAGGCCCAGGCCACGTACCTATGCACCTCATCAAAGAGAACATGGAGTTACAACTTGAGCATTGCGGTGAAGCGCCTTTCTACACATTAGGCCCATTAACTACCGACATCGCACCAGGTTATGACCACATTACATCAGGCATCGGTGCCGCCATGATTGGCTGGTATGGCTGTGCGATGCTGTGCTATGTCACACCAAAAGAGCATTTAGGCTTGCCAGATAAAGAAGACGTGCGTGTTGGTATCATCACCTACAAAATCGCAGCTCACGCGGCTGACTTGGCAAAAGGCCACCCTGGCGCACAAATTCGTGACAACGCTTTATCTAAAGCACGTTTCGAATTCCGTTGGGATGACCAATTTAATCTAGGCCTAGACCCAGATAAAGCCAAGGAATTCCACGATGAAACATTGCCGCAAGAAGGCGCAAAACAAGCACACTTCTGCTCAATGTGCGGCCCACACTTCTGCTCAATGAAAATTTCACAAGACGTACGTGATTACGCCGCAGAAAAAGGTATTTCTGATCAAGATGCGCTGAAAAAAGGCATGGAAGAAAAATCCATTGAGTTTGTGAAAAAAGGCAGTGAGGTTTATCAGAAGGTTTAAGTGCTTGTGACGTGAACAGGCTCTTGCTCACACAACCAGTTAAATAAAAAAGCAGGCATTAGGCCTGCTTTTTTTATTTAGACCGCTAAATCCCCTCAAACCAAATCCATCATATATTCAATCCTTAAATGGCTCACCAATTCAAACGAAAGTAATAACTGGTTTGTAGTAATTCATTTTTTATAAGAGTGGTGCCAAATCACAGTATGCATCTTCAGGGTTGACGTTTCCACATAGCTAATCCAGGATTGGAATTGATGGCCATATTTAGAGATTCTTGAAACTTAGTGATATCTTCACCTGTAAAATCAATAACCGCTTCATTTCCGTCCTCGTTATTAAATTTCAACCTTAATAAACTCTCATCTCGATTACTCTCTAATCCGTAAGAAAATTTTTTGAAATGCCATTTTGTAAGAACTACTTTTACATGCGTATTTTGTAGCCATGTCTTAGGTAACTGGTCAGGCAATAGCTCGGGAAGAAGTTCATATTGCTTTATATGAGTTTCAGTTAGTTTATAAGTGAAATCTACAGCCTCTTGGAGTTGCAATCCTGCAAGAGCTTCTGTAGGTGGTGAAAATAATTGAATACTTGAACTTGCTCCCTTAGTCGGTTTATCAATTGCCCAATACATGACTATTAACTGTAGATGCTTGAAACGTAGGTTATGAACTGCTCGAGGAAAATTTTGTGGGAATATAAAATTTATTTCTGGGTTTGCTACATAAATGCAGTAAGCCATTGATTGTATGTTCCAGTCAAACTTTTGATTAGGCCAAAATTCAACAATCTCATCACTACTATTTGGCAGATGCAAACTCGGGTTGGCAATATTTCCACCAAGCGTAGCAATCACTGGGAATAACCTAATTCCTTTTTTACATCAAGCGCGCTTGTAACTTCACGAAATAATTCTTGACCATTCTTGTGAGTTTTATAGTTAATTGTGATCGTGTCACTCTGAGACTCCAGATTTGGATGAATGGTTATATTTTCACCCAAGCGATTTTCTATATCGGGATTTTGAAGATCTAAAATACTTTTTGAGAGATCTAATTTTTCATGTAACCCTCGCTTAGATAAAATTAAGTCACCTCGATTAGTCTCTTTGATCTTTAAGAAATTCTGTTTCCCGTAAATGGTGTCTATGACAAACCTTATATTCATTGCCATCCTAATTTTCTTATGCACCCCGTACATGTAACACGGGAGGTTTATAAATACATGTATTAATAACAGTAACAGCCTACTTTAAAGTAATCAATGCAACTGACTTAGAATCGTTATTTCTAAAACATTAAACTTTGTGAATAAGCCTTTAATAATTCAAAGCGCACGCCTTTATTTTGTTAAAATAGCCTTACAAATTAAATGAATGCAGACTATTTTGACCACCATTAAACTGAATAAAAAACCTGACGATACGCAAGTTAAGGCGACTAAAGCGCCTGTGCGTCGCACAACGAGTGCCACGCGTGACCGTAGTGTTGCGCCGCCTAGAGTAACAGCGCCTGTAAGAGAAGAATCCCAACCTGCGCCACGCGCGCCAGTAGCGAATGCCGCACCAAAAACTGGGCAGCGTAATCACCGCTTTGATGGCAAGCCATATCAAGCGGCTGCAACGGACTC
>DAIDAH010000298.1 GCA_027310735.1 Methylotenera sp.
TTGCATTACATTGCCGGAATACTTGCCGTTTTGGTCATAGGTGGCAGTGACATACAGTGCAATGGTTAAATTGGCGATTTTAATATCCGCTTTAAATGGCAGACGGGTGGTATCAGACAGCATTTGGCGTTGATGTTCAGGCTTTTGGTGGAATACATCAATACAAGTGCCGATGATCTTGCTCGGGTTGAACGATGGAAATGCCGATTTGAATTCAGCGGCTTTAGCATTAAACAAATCATGGGTCGCTTTATTGACATAGGTCACAATAAAGTCGCGATTAATGATCATGACGGCGGCAGAAGAGCCGTCCATTGCACTTTTGATCTCTAGCAAGGATTTTTCTTGTGTGGTTAATGCGTCAATGACTTGGTTTTTAGCAGCAATTTCTTTTGTTTTTGCTTCGTTCTCAGTTTTTAGTCTGTTAATTTCAGCTGTTTTTTTTGATGAAAAAAGATCGGAAATCATTGCTCTACCCCTTAGGTTTAGTCGAATCTAACTTTGTATGAAATTGGCTGGTTATTCGTAATAAATAGTCTTGTTCTCACAGTTAATGTGTTGCGGCGTCTAATATCACCATATCATCACTACTCATTAACTGTTCTATATCTACCAGGATCAACATTTTTGACTCCACCATGGCTAAACCCACAATGTATTTGGTATCAATACTCGTGACTAATGATGGTACATCACGGATTTGCTCGTCTTTTAGTGCGGTGACATCTGACACGCCATCAACCACTATGCCAATTACACGGCCGCTCAGATTAAGAATAATCACGACTGTGAATTCGTTGTATTCAACTTTGCTAAGATGAAACTTGATACGCAAGTCTACAATAGGCACGATTTTGCCACGTAGATTAATCACGCCTTTGATAAAGTCCGGGGTATTAGCGATTTGTGTAATAGCATCGTAACCACGAATCTCTTGTACTTTTAATATTTCAAGACCATATTCTTCAGAACCTAAAACAAAAGTAAGATACTCACCAGCTGCACTTGTTGTTTTGGTGTGATAGGCATTAGAGGCAGCTTCTATATTCATATTTACTATTTCCTTATGTTTGGATATCAAGAGTAGTTTTTGACCGAGTGTGCATAGAGATATTATGCAGAAGCGTTCGATGGCTATTGTGTTGAGCGGAAAGCGGAGGATTCCTCTGGCAGGATTGTTGCAGAGGAGATGAAGCTAGGTAATCTTTAGGCGATTTGAACATATATCCTATCTTTCTCTTTAGTGTTTATAAAAAAACGCGTATAGAAAGTAAAAAACGAGGCAGGTTCTTGACCTCAGTAAGTCGACACCTTGTGTGTAGAGGTGTTTGCAGACTGTATTTATATTATTAATAGGATAAATCTATTATTACAGTCGGATAATACAACAAATTAATTGGAAATGCTTTAGGGCGAAGTATGAATTAATCAGGTGTTTCATAATGCTGGAAGCATTAGCGACAAGGTCGGTGAGATTCCATTTTTAGTTTGCGCGCGGAATAATTAAAAACTACATCATGATGCCAAAGGACATGTTGTTTTATGTCTGTAATTCTTTAGCATGAGCTAGCAGAAGAGTGGTGGTAGAGAAAATAAAAAAAGGCTCACGATGTGAGCCTTTTAGAGTAAAGCCAGTTAAAGTAAGCTGACTGTTATTTTGAAATATCAATCTTGGCTTTACTGCGTAAATCAGCCATCATTTTTTCTAAATTACGTTGTTGTATATTTTTTTGTAATCCCTCTTTTACTTTATCGTAAGCAAGTGGTTGTGATGCGCGAGTATCTATCAGTTTAATGACATGCCAGCCGAATTGTGTTTGTACTGGAGTGGTTGAAATGGCACCTTTTTGTAGATTAGCAACGACATCGCTAAAGGGTTTCACCATAGTTGCTGGAGAGAACCAGCCTAAATCTCCGCCTTTTTCTTTTGAGCCAGGATCTAGTGATTTTTCTTTAGCAAGTTTTGCAAAGTCAGCCCCCTTACCTAGCTGTGCGATGATGTCTTTTGCTTCAGCTTCGGTTTTAACTAAAATGTGGCGAGCACTATATTCTTTTTCGCCGTAAGCTTTCTTATATTGTTCGTAGGCTGCTTTTGTATCAGCATCTGACACAGGATTTTTCTTTAAATAATCTTGCAAAAATGTAGAGGTAAGTAATTCGCGGCGAGATAGCTCTTCGCGTGCAAGATAGTCCGGCTGCTTATCAAGACCTAGCTTTTGTGCTTCTTGGTAGACTAGTTCGGAATCAACTAGTTTGTTGGTAATCAAGTCTTTAACTTGCGCGTCTACTTTTTGGCCGCGTGCAGCAGCATCCTTAGCAATGTAATCGTAGATGGACTGTTTGATCGGTTTACCGTTAACTGTAGCTAAAGCATCAGCTGCAAATGCTGATGGCGCTAAAGCTAACATAGCAATGGCGATTAAGGTTTGGAAGAGCTTCATGCAAAAATCCTCAAGGTTTAATTTCAAAGTTTAATAGTTATGTATTGCTGAATAGATGCTGTGATATGTAATTCTTATTTTAGTTCGTCTGGTGCGAGCGCATGAATGCTTAAAGCATGTATTCTTTTTGGGATCATGTCTGCAAGCGCTTGATAAATAAGACGATGGCGCATTATCTGTGATTTTCCAGAAAAATGCGAGCTTGTCATCGTCAGAGTGAAATGGCCTCCGCCACCATTGCCCTGATGCCCCGCATGTTTAGCGCTATCGTCTGTAATTTCCAGTTTGGTGGGCGCTAAATTTTGTAAGCGGTTCGTGATTTCTTCTATTAATGTCATGCTGGCAAGGTTTTTCTAAAAGGCTTCACTGTAACGTTCTGATAAACGCCTGCAATGACGAAGGGGTCGTTGTTTGCCCAAACTTTGGCAGCCTCTAGGTCTGAAAATTCCGCTACGATTAAG
>DAIDAH010000299.1 GCA_027310735.1 Methylotenera sp.
AGAAACTAAGGCAAGTAATATGATTTTTAAACGGACTTTTTTCAGAATCTGGTGGTAGTGTTATTGGGGGCAGGTCAAGTTGACTCAAAGACGCTACTTAAAAATTTTTTTAGTAATTGATCGGCGAAGTTATCTGTTATATTTTTGTGTGGGTTCAGCGCTTAGGTTATCTAATTCCAACCAGTCATCACCAAACAATTCAATTGGATGCTGCGTACGATCAGAACCATTGCCACATTTCATGGACTCAGTAGAGCAGTATTTATCGCAACCCCAGCAAATCCGCTCTGGATGAGTTGGGCGTATGGGGAATTTTTTAGCCATCTAATGACGCGGTATAAAAAGTAGCATGCAAGCATCTTGCCTGTGTAATGCCTATGGGTCAATATGACACATCGAATTGCGATTGTTAAGCCAATGGTACGTATTCAATACATAGACATCACACAAGCCCTCAATTTCTGACTGTTGACCTGCAACGGCAACTCCTCCCCAGCGGTTAAAAGAACCCCTGTATACCATTAACCAACTACTTTAATTGCTATCTAGGTAATTCAAATCTACACAGGTCTGAGGCCATCTCTGTGCTTTTACACACTGTAGGTCAATATTTTACAGTCCAATGTGATTATCCAAGTGGATTGCACCCGTATAGTCATGATCTGGATATTGATGGATCATTTTTATATCTTGCAGGCTTTAAATCACAGGCCCTGTGCCTGCAATATCAATGAAACTGCCCGATTATGTAATTTATACATATGTGCAAGCTGAATCTGTATTTATCTTTATATCAATATTCGTGAATTAAAAAACAATTATATTTCATTATTAATCATTCTACTTTCGTTTCATACTGTGCCCCAGATTTTGAAGGTAAGAATGATTGTTTGCTCACATGTGAAAGCTGAATTAATTTTTATGATTAATCTAGTGAGTGCCTTGGAGTAGTTAATATTTTTATTGTACTCATTCGACTCTTTTTGCTCATAGCATTTTCATATAAGTGAAGGGTCTTGTAGGAAGTTAAAAAATATTGAAGACATATTTACCTGCGACCAATAAACGTTTGATTTTATCTGAGCTATTAAGCAGTTAAAAACTCCCAATGCAATTATCTATATTGTTAGTTTTAAATAGAGGTGGAAATTATGAGTATTAGTAGTACAGCATCAATCAGCCCAATGTTAATAAACTCAGAGTCGGTGAGTGTAGAGCCGATATTTTATGATGATTACGCTGTTAGGAACTTTACCATTATGGCAGTAGTTTGGGGCGTGGTTGGTATGCTGTTGGGTATCATCATAGCTGCACAGCTTGCATATCCGGAGCTTAATCTTGGCTTGCCTTGGACAAGTTTTGGCCGACTACGCCCCTTACATACTAATTTAGTTGTATTTGCTTTTGGTGGTTGTTCATTGTTAGGTAGCTCATTTTATGTCGTGCAACGTACAGGCCAAACCCGCCTACAGTTCCCATTACTCTCACGTTTGACATTTTGGGGGTATCAGGCAGTGATTGTTGCTGCAATCATTTCATTACCTATGGGGTACACCTCAGGCAAGGAGTATGCAGAACTTGAATGGCCGATTGACTTATTGCTACTAATTGTTTGGGGTATGTATGCGCAAGTATTCTTCGCTACAGTCACTGCTAGAAAAATGCGACATATCTATGTTGCCAATTGGTTCTATGGCGCGTTTATTATAGTAATCGCCATTTTACATATTGTTAATAGCATGGAGATTCCTGCTGGGTGGATGAAGTCATATTCAGCTTACGCTGGTGTGCAAGACGCCATGATTGAATGGTGGTATGGACATAACGTAGTAGGTTTTTTCTTAACGGCCGGTTTTTTAGGCATGATGTATTACTTTGTGCCTAAGCAATCTGGGCGCCCTGTATATTCTTATCGACTGTCTATAGTTCATTTCTGGGCTTTAATCTTTACTTATATGTGGGCTGGGTCTCATCACTTGCATTACACCGCTCTACCAGATTGGACCCAATCGATAGGTATGGTGCTATCAATTATTCTATTAGCACCTAGCTGGGGCGGCATGATTAACGGCATGATGACTATGTCTGGGGCATGGCACAAACTACGTGATGATCCCATTATACGTTTCATGATAGTGTCTTTGTCATTTTATGGGATGAGTACTTTTGAAGGGCCAATGATGGCGATAAAAACAGTGAATGCTTTATCACATTATGTTGACGCGCGTTTAAAAATGACCACCTGTGCGCGTTGAATTTTGACCAGGCGCTTATTAGGTGTAGATTACTACACCGCTGTGGATAAGTCGACCAAACTGACTAGGTCTTAATCTCCTTTTTTATGGTTTAGTTAGAAGTCTGCGTTTTCCGGTATTACAAATTCCTTTCGCTCAGTCTCTCTTGCCCTGATGCGACCTTTCGCTTGCGTGCTGCTGTGCTTGAATCGATAAGATTCATTGCCTGTTTCAACAATATGGCAATGATGCGTCAGTCGATCCAATAATGCAGTGGTGAGTTTGGCATCACCAAACACGCTACTCCATTCCGAGAAGCTTAAGTTCGTGGTAATAGTCACACTGGTACGTTCATATAAACGTGACAGTAAATGAAACAACAGTGCACCGCCCGCTTGAGAGAACGGTAAATAACCGAGTTCATCGAGAATCACCAGATCCATTTGCATCAAACTCATCGCCAACTTACCTTGTTTGCCTGCAGCTTTCTCGCGCTCCAGATTGTTGACTAACTCCACGACAGAATAAAAACGTACCCGCTTGCCATGATACTGAATGCCAGCGACACCCAATGCCGTAGCTAAATGGGATTTACC
>DAIDAH010000029.1 GCA_027310735.1 Methylotenera sp.
GAAGTCTACTCAGCTGATGAAGCTTTCTTTACAGGCACGGCCGCTGAAGTCACGCCGATTCGCGAACTTGATCGCCGCAACATTGGCTCAGGTACCGCTGGCCCAATCACTAAACAATTACAAAAAATGTACTTTGATGCAGTGACAGGGAAATCTGAAAAACATGCTGATTGGCTAACATTGGTATAAGCAACACCTTCGTCATTCCCACGCATGTGGGAGTGACGGAAATTCATTTAGCTTTGATTGATTTAATTTGATTGATTTAAAAGGCACAATCGAACATGTCTGACATAAAAGAAATTGAAGTCTCAGCAAAAGACCTACCGCTACACTGCCCTACCAACGAGGTAGCAGTTTGGTCATCACACCCACGCGTGTTTTTAGATGTGGCTAAAACAGGCCATGTAGCCTGCCCTTACTGCGGCACAAAATACAAGCTAAAAGCAGGTGAAGTCGTTAGCCACCATTAATTAGCCATACCGTTAATGCACGCATGCCTAGGCAACACCAATAAAATGATGCCTAATTAAAAACATTGCTTTAAAACATATCCATTCTTAATAAGAACAAGGAAATATCATGTTTACATTAACGGTCAGCCTAGATTCACTCTCGCTCTACATCGTAGCCGCCGATGTCCTTATCTTGCTTTCCTACGTATTATTCTTGCTTCATCAAAAAAGAACTTTAGAAAAATCTATCCAAAAAATTACGGATTTTGTTTCCGTATACTTTTTAAACACCGGCGTAGAGGTACAAGTGACCTGCTATAGAATACCGCAGAGTACGCACTTCGTTGCCTTAATAGAATCCGCTCCATTAAAACGATTCCGGTTCTCCAACGTGCTGGAAAGTAATTTGATTACGCACATTCTCAGCACCACAGGCAACGTGGTTGAAAAAATCTACTGGCGCTTTCCAGTGCAGTTTCAAAAAGAGGCACTGCTTGCTGAAGAAAAAAATGCAATAGACAGTAATGATGAATACTTTTCAGAAGTACATGCCATTACCAAAGCCGAGTATTCAGTGTCCGAGGTGCCTTGGGCTGAATATGAGGGCTCGAAACTAGATAAGGTTACAACCTAAACTCTGCATCACTCAAAGTTACTTAACAGCCTATTCAATATATCGAACTCAAGGAGTTTGGTTAATGCCAATTGTAGAAATACCAACTAACTCATTGGATGAGTTCTGGGATTATCTTTCGCCAATTGGTAGCTTTATCAGCAACATGCAAAATCCGATATTCCGCGGGCAAGGAAATTCTGAATGGTCTTTAACCCCATCTGTTTTACGTAGTGAAATACTCGCTAAATATAAACACGAACACCGTGTTTATAACCAAATTGACCAAATAGTCTTTTTTGAATATTTTCAACTTCTAGACTTCCTTCACTACTCTGATGAAATGGGCCTCAACATCCCCAATGACTCTCCTGAGTTTAGGAATCACATGGATTTTTCAGTGTTTACTGACCGCTATGGTATTGATGCAGTTGGCTGGCCGTCACAAGAGTACTTCTCTTTCATTGCGCTTGCACAGCACCATGGAATACCTACTCGACTTTTGGATTGGACACAAAGCCCTTTTGTAGCAGCCTATTTTTCGGCATCACAAGCTTTAAATCTAGAGAAAATATCGGAACAGTTAGTTGTTTGGCTAATAAACTCTGAAGACCTGCGTAGATTAGAAGGGAAGTTAGAGTATGTACAGCTAGCAGGAAGTACGAGTAAAAACTTGGCGGCTCAAAAAGGAGTCTTTCTAATCCACCGTCAACAAAATAGAATGAACAGAAACTCGCCATTTTCATCCGAAGAACTGAAAGACTCCGTGAATAAATTATTTGAAGAAAGCGAAGATTTTACTACTTATAAAATTACTCTTCCTTCAAACCTAGCCGGAGACTTATTATTCAGATGCAATAAATTTGGAGTTTCAGCCGCAACATTGTTTCCTGGATTTGATGGTGCAGCAAAAGCAGCACTCGAATATAAAATGGCAAAGAAACTATCAGGCGTTTTGTGAGTATAAACATGTTGAAACAAATTACTTAAACTCAATGTTCGAGCACTAAACACTCACTTCAATACAACCACCTCCGCACTCCCACCCCACAACAGACTAATCACCTCCCTAGCATTTTCCGCTTCACTGTTAGTCCAAAAAACAACGTTAGCCATTTTCTTGCTACTAGACAGCAAACCCTCTTCTGCCAAACGATGTTGTAGATGATTGGCAACAGCAGAGCCTGTATCCACAAGAACAATGTCATTACCCACAACCTCGGCAATCGCCTCTCGTACAAACGGATAATGCGTACAGCCCAGCACAATGGTGTCTGCCCCCTCATCCAGCAGCGGTTGGCAATATTGTTTAAGTAACTGTCGCGTAGCCGCAGCATTTAATTCGCCACGCTCGATACATTCCACCAAGCCTACGCATGCTTGCGTGACCACTTTTACGTTACGCCCATAACTTTCCAGCAATGCGGCGAACTGCGCGCTTTTGAGCGTACCAGTAGTAGCTAGTACGCCAACAATACCATTTCGACTGGCTTCTGCGGCTGGCTTTACCGCAGGCTCCATGCCTATGATAGGCAGTGTGTATTTTGTGCGTAGTGCATCGATAGCTGCGGCAGTGGCGGTGTTACAGGCTACGACGAGCGCCTTAACATTTTTAGCGATTAAAAAATCGGCAATTTCAAAGCAGCGTGCTTGAATTTCCGCAGGCGTTTTATTGCCGTATGGCGCGTATTTGCTATCTGCCACATACAGCAAAGCTTCATGCGGCATTAAGGCATGTATGTGTTGCAAAACAGAAATTCCACCTACGCCTGAATCGAATACGCCTATGGGTTGGTTAGCCAAAGACTGTAGTGGCAGATTCATCGGTGAGGCTGGGGCTTGGGTGCTCATAGCTGGGTCGTCATCAGTTACAATGACGAAATTATAAGCCAGCAATTGGCTTGCAAATAGAATATCTGAGCCTAAGCTCATTATTAACAAGTGAAAGCAGGTGGTGTACTCATTATGGCAAACAGACTTAGTAAAATTTACACCCGTACTGGCGACAGCGGCACCACTGGCTTAGGCGATGGCAGCCGCACAAACAAAGATAGCCTGCGTGTAGAGGCGATGGGCGATGTCGACGAGTTAAACTCCGTAATCGGCATCATGTTGACTGAAAATGTGCCGCCTGCTTTAGTCAACATCTTGACCGAGATTCAGCATGACTTATTTAATCTGGGTGGGGAAATCTGCATTCCGGGCTATGTAGTTTTACAAGCAAAACGCATTCAGGAGCTTGAACTGGCGATTGACACACAGAATGCCAGCCTTGAACCACTAAAAGAGTTTATTCTGCCAGGCGGTTCAAAAGCCGCAGCGTACTGCCACTTGGCACGCACGGTATGCCGCAGGGCTGAGCGCAAATTGGTTCAATTAAGCCGAGCAGAGCCAGTGACTGATATTTCGCTACAATACTTAAACCGTTTATCCGACTTACTGTTTGTGATATGCCGCATCATGAATAAAGAGGCGGGTGTCAGCGATGTATTGTGGAAAAATGAACGCGCTTAGTTCATATAGGCGTTTTATAGGTTTCCTTAAGTTATAGTCTTGCCATGATTAAAAAACTGTTAGATAAAATTTTTAAGCCCAAAAGTAAAAAAAACGAGGCTGACAAAACCACTAAAGCTACGCCTAGCCGCCCCATACTAGGCACAAAAAGAACGGCTAAAAAAGGCCGCAATCATGACAAGCATGATGCACTGATTATCCAGCACAAAACACACCAGATTGATCGCAATTTACTCAGCACCGCTGCACAGAAGACCATTGATGGCTTACAAAAAGCAGGTTTTGAGGCTTACATTGTTGGCGGAGCAGTACGAGACTTACTGCTAAGCCGCATCCCTAAAGACTTTGACGTGGCGACCGATGCCACGCCAGAAGAGGTAAACCGCGTGTTTAGACGTTCACGCATTATTGGCCGTCGCTTCAGATTGGTTCACGTATTGTTTGGTGATGAAACGATTGAGGTTTCGACTTTCCGTGGTAGCCATCTTGAATCCAGTGGCGATTCTAAAGTGAATGACTCTGGTCGCATTATCCGAGACAATGTATTTGGCTCTATCGTCGATGACGCAGTGCGCCGCGACTTCACTGCAAACGCATTGTATTACGACCCCACCAGTCAGGAAGTGCTCGACTTCCATCAAGGCTATGCTGACATTCAGGCTGGTATTCTACGCATGATAGGCAAGCCTGAAACCCGTTATGCAGAAGACCCAGTGCGTATGCTGCGGGTTGTGCGCTTGTCAGCCAAACTGGGTTTAAAAATAGATAATGCCACCAAAGCACCTATCGCAAAACTGGCAGATTTACTACAGGATGTACCGCCAAGCCGTTTGTTTGATGAAATGCTCAAGCTATTTTTGTCAGGCCACGCGATTGAGAGCGTCACCGCACTCCGCGAACAACATTTGCACCATGGCTTGCTACCAATGCTGGACGTAGTATTAGAACAACCAATGGGCGAACGCTTTGTGATGCTGGCACTCAAAAATACAGATGACCGCATACTGTCAGGCAAATCAGCCAACCCAAGCTTTTTGTTTGCAGCCCTGCTCTGGCATGAGGTGCTCGCCACATGGCAAACATATAAATCAGAGATGCCGCCTATCCCTGCGCTACATACTGCAATGAGCGAAGTAATTGCCTCACAAGCCGAAAAACTGGCAATCCACAATCGCTACACAGCTACCATGAAAGAAATATGGGGCTTACAACCACGCTTTGAACAACGTGCGGGCAAACGGCCTTTTGGTTTACTCATTCACCCACGCTATCGCGCTGCTTACGACTTTCTATTATTGCGCTGCGAATCAGGCGAGTTACCAATGGAGCTTGCCGAGTGGTGGACAGCTTTCGCAGAGGCTGAAGGCGAAGCACGTACAGCCATGCTACAGGCGGATACTACACCTAAGAAACGTAAAAAAAGAAGCCGCAAGAAACCTGCAACTAGCGCAGCACCAGAAGCATGATGAATAAAGCCTTTATTGCGTTAGGCAGCAATTTAGCCAACCCGATTGAGCAGGTGAAGAATGCATTTATTGCATTGGAGCAGCTTCCAAATACGCGCGTATTGAAAAAATCATCGCTATACCAAACTGCGCCAATTGATTGTCGCGTTGACCCTCTAAACCCAGTGCCAGACTTTATTAACGCAGTGGTCGAAATTGAAACTGAATTATCGCCACAAGGTCTATTAGAGGCATTGCTTACCATTGAAGCAAGTGTTGGACGCGAACGCCCTTACATCAACGCACCCCGCACGCTGGATTGCGACTTGCTGCTATTTGCAGATATTGAGCTAGACACAGATTCTCTCACACTACCGCACCCTCGCATGCATAAACGGGGCTTTGTGTTACTGCCGCTATCTGAAATTGCGCCAGATGCATTTATCCCAAACCATGGAAATGTATCGCAACTACTAAACCCAAGCCTATTAACTGACATCAAGAAGTTAGATCTATGAGCATTTTCAACAAATACCCTTATATTGTCATTGAAGGCCCGATTGGCAGCGGCAAAACCACGTTGGCCCGCATGTTGACTGAGAAGTTTCCTGTAGACCATTTATCTGAAAAAGCCGAAGACAATCCATTTCTGCCTCGCTTTTATCAGGATGCTCAGCGTTACGCCCTACCTACACAATTATTTTTCTTGTTTCAGCGCGCCAATCAGATTAAAGATATCAGCCAGCGCGACATGTTTGCCAACCCGATTGTGGCTGACTTCTTCTTAGAAAAAGATCCGCTATTTGCGCGACTGAATTTAGATGATGAAGAGTACGCTTTGTATCATCAAATCTATCAGCACTTACAGTTAAAAGCACCAAAGCCAGACTTGGTAATCTACCTGCAAACACCAGTGGATGCACTGGTAGAGCGTATCGAATCTCGTAGCGTGAGTTATGAACAAGACATTCCGCGCGAATACATAGAACGCCTAGCTAATGCTTATAGCGAGTTTTTCCATAATTACGATGCTTCGCCCGTGCTAATCGTGAATAATGAAAAACTTAACATTCTTAAAAATGAGAGTGCGCTAGATTTACTGATTAACCACATTGCACAAATTAAAGGTCAGCGCGAATTCTTCAATCCAAATTTTGATTAATTTACACATATTCGCTTTCACATGCATTCAATTAACACTCAAGTCATAAGCAAGCTAGCTAAATTCAAAGATTCCGGCGAAAAAATTGCCATGCTGACTTGCTACGATGCTACGTTTGCGAAGATATCAGCCGCAGCAGGCACCGACATTTTATTGGTCGGCGACTCACTTGGCATGGTGCTACAAGGCGGCGACAACACCTTACATGTCACCATGCAAGACATGATTTACCACCCCCGCAGCGTCGCAGCAGGCGCACCAGACACCTTGATTATTGCCGATATGCCCATAGGTAGCTATGAAGCGGATAAAAACACTGCCTACCAAAATGCACAGTTGCTGATTGAGGCGGGTGCGCACATGGTAAAACTTGAAGGTGGCGGCGAAATGGTGAACACCGTGCATCACATTGTTAATATGGGCATTGCAGTCTGCGCGCATTTAGGCTTTACACCGCAATCTGTCAATCAGTTGGGCGGCTATAAGATTCAAGGCAAAACAGACATCAGTGCCAAAAAAATTCTGCAAGATGCTATTGCCATGAGTGAAGCCGGTGCAGCATTTGTATTACTGGAAATGGTGCCCGCCAGCTTAGCCAAACAAATCACAGAAAGCATTAACACACTGACAATAGGCATTGGTGCAGGCATCGACTGTAGTGGTCAAGTATTGGTGTTACATGATTTGCTAGGCATTTATACTGGCGTCGCAAATAAGGCTCCCAGCGACTACAAAGCACCAAGGTTTGCCAAAAACTTTTTATGTGAAACCAACAGCATTCAACAAGCTATTGCAAACTACGTGCAAGCCGTAAAAAACAAGACCTTTCCAGCCATCAAACATAGTTACTAAGTAAACCAATACTAAACCAATATAATTACCAAGCATGCAAATTATCCGCACCATCGCCAAATTAAGAACAGCCCTTGAGGGCCAAGCCAGCATTGCCTTTGTACCGACTATGGGCAACTTGCACGCAGGCCACATTCACTTGGTAGAGCTCGCCAAGCAACACGCTGAATGTATCGTAATCAGTATTTTTGTAAACCCGCTACAGTTTGGCCCAAATGAAGATTTAGCCAATTACCCTCGCACGCTAGATGCCGATTGTGAAAAACTAAAAGCGACTGGTGCGCAGATTGTGTTTATTCCAGAAGTAAAAGAAATTTACCCAGATTTTGATGGCGTCAGCTTAGGTCAAACAATGCTCATTACATCACCACCCATTGCCAATATGCTTTGTGGCGCAGCGCGCCCTGGGCACTTTGACGGTGTGGCAACCGTAGTCATGAAACTATTCAACATAGTGATGCCTCAAGTCGCTGTATTTGGCAAAAAAGACTTCCAGCAATTATTTATTATTCGTGAACTGGTCAGACAATTTAATTTGCCAATTCATATCATTGCAGGCGAAACGGTGCGCGAAGACAGTGGTTTGGCCATGAGTTCACGCAATGGCTATTTAACCGCAAATCAAAAATCAGAAGCCTCACTCTTACAACAATGCCTAAAAAACATTGTTCATCACATCCAGCATGACGATACTGACTTTATGGGGCTCTCACAATCTGCATCACAGATACTGACCAATCAAGGCTGGCAAGTCGATTACGTTTCAGTACGTAACGCCCTTACTCTGGAAGCTGCCTCAACGGAAGACCAATGCATGGTAGTGTTAGCCGCCGCCAAACTAGGAAACACGCGACTCATTGATAATATTGACTTTTTTCGTTAGCCCTATATTTCATGAGGCTTTACAACTGAAAGACTAAGTTATAGTCCAATAAATCGAAGTAAACACAGTCAAAATTTATTTAAAATTGGAATAAGTGCTTGAAAAGACTATAATGCACTCCCTTTTTACAAACGGTTAAGCACATGCAAAGAACCATGCTTAAATCTAAGTTACACCGCGTACATGTGACTCACGCTGAGTTACATTACGAAGGAAGCTGTGCGATTGATGAAGAGTTGTTAGAAGCAGCGAACATCCGCGAATACGAAGAAATTAGCATTTACAACGTCACAAATGGTGAGCGCTTCAATACCTATGCCATTCGTGCAGATCGTCATTCAGGCATTATCTCTGTTAATGGCGCGGCTGCTCACAAAGCGCATCCAAAAGATATCATTATCATTGCAAGTTTTGCAATTTACCATGAAGATGAGCTTAAAGAATACAGCCCACAACTTGTGTATGTAGATCAACAAAACCGCATACAATCCCAACGCAACGCCATTCCAGTACAGGCCGCATAAATGACATTTGATTTAGAAGCAATGAAACTCGCAGTAGTTGATGCGATTGAAGATATTAAAGGGTTCGACATTACCGTTATGGACGTGCGTAAACTGACCTCCATGACCAACTATATGATCGTAGCCAGCGCAAACTCTAGCCGCCAAGCAAAGGCTGTGGCTGATAACGTACGTGAAAAACTTAAAGAAAAAGGCTTTGCTATTCGCGGTACGGAAGGCGAAAAAGAGGGCGAATGGGTATTGGTAGACTTGGACGACATCGTCGTTCACATCATGGTGCCAACGACCCGCGCTTATTACAACCTTGAGCAACTTTGGGGTGAAGCTGAATCTCGCCGCGGTCATATCAAGGCTGAGTAATTAGTTTAGAGAAAACTCCATCTCAATATTTCAACATTGAAACTTCGCATACTCTCAGTCGGCCATAAAATGCCCAATTGGGTTGAAACTGCATGTGCAGAATACACTAAACGCATGCCACGCGAAGCTACGGTTGAAATCATTGACATCAAGCCCGAAAAACGCGCTGCTGGCAATAGTACAGAAAACATTCAACTCATTGAAGCAAAACGCATTTTAGAGGCTGTCGGCAAAGACTATTGCATCGCCTTGGACGAGCGAGGACAAGAAGTCACCACCATGCAACTCGCTGAAAAATTCAAAAATTGGCTAGATGGCACTAGTACTGGCGGTCGCGACGTAGCACTTATCATCGGCGGCGCTGACGGCTTACATGCTTCAGTCAAACAAAAAGCCGACTGGTTATGGGGTTTATCAAAACTCACATTACCGCATGGCATGGTACGTGTCATGCTTGCCGAACAGTTATATCGTGCACATTCTGTCATCAATAACCACCCATACCATCGCGAGTAATCAATCCTATTTAATATTAAAGCCCAAGAGTTATCACTAGACAAAACCAATAAGTGTCGGTGATAATAGCTACGTAGCATATAAGTTATATTTGGCATTAAAAACAAATAAATAAGTGATCCAAACAATGCAATCAAAATTCAGCACGCTCATTTTAAGTTGCGCACTAACAGTTGCAGTCTCTGGCTGTGCGTCACAAACCAACAAAGACCCTCTCGAAGGGCTTAATCGTGGTATTTATAAATTCAACGATGTTGCTGATAAAGCAGTATTTAAACCCGTAGCCACTGCGTATAAAGCGGTAGCACCAACACCGGTTCGCACTGGATTTAACAACTTCTTCAGCAACCTTGGCACCATCACCAGCGCATTTAACAATTTGCTGCAATTCAAATTCTCTAATGCATTTAGCGAAGCTGGTCGTTTTGTGATTAACAGCACATTTGGTTTAGCCGGTTTTATTGATGTCGCAGGAATGGATAAAATTCCGGTGCATAAAGAAGACTTTGGTCAAACATTAGGCTACTGGGGTGCTGGTAGCGGTGCATACTTAGTATTGCCTATCTTAGGCCCATCTAGCCTTAGAGATGCGACTGGTCTAGTTGTCGACATTTCAACTACCGACCCGATCACTTACACACGTAATATTAATCAATATAGACTGTACAACCAGTTACGTATTGCTCAGTTTATAGACAAACGTACTGAGCTTCTTACCGCGACAGACTTAGTGGATGAGGCCTCATTAGATCCTTATGCATTTATGCGTGACGCTTATCTGCAAAGACGTGAAAGCTTGATTCATGATGGCTTAGCGCCAAAAGAGCCGCTTTATGACGATTTCGACGAAGCAGCTCCAGCCACTGAGAAAAAGTAACGCTGACTTAAATACTGCAATAAAAAAGCCCCAGATTTTGGGGCTTTTTTATTGGCCAACTATTCTCAATTTAAACTTCAATCATCCGACTAAAGCATCCTCACTAAAAAGTACCGACCTTAATCAGAAGCCACCATCATGCGTTCTATTAAAATAGAACCCACTTGTTTCGAACCCTGCACTAATACATCGGTACCAATAGCCGTAATCATTTTCAACATATCGGCCATATTGCTCGCAATGGTAATTTCTTCAACAGGATGAACAATCACACCATTCTCAACCCAAAAACCGGCTGCACCTCTGGAATAGTCTCCAGTGACCATATTCAAGCCATGACCTAACAATTCAGTCACAAACAAGCCAGTACCCATTTGCGCTAATAAGCCAGCAAAATCTTGAGTGCTAGACTGCACAATAAGATTATGGTTACCGCCAGCATTACCTGTACTTTGCAGCCCTAGTTTTCGTGCAGAATAACTACCAAGCATGTATCCTTGCAGCACGCCTTCTTTCACTAGTTGACGAGCATGCGTTACCACACCTTCATTATCAAAAGGGCTGCTTGCCAAGCCCTTTTTAAGATGTGGCTCTTCATAGATATTCAATAATGGTGAGGCAATCTGCTTACCCAAACTATCTAATAAAAATGACGATTTACGATATAAGTTCCCGCCAGAAATTGCACTCACTAAACTGGAAATCAAGCCACTCGCCAGCGGTGCCTCAAACAGCACTGGCACTTGGCAAGTTTTAATCTTTTTCGCATTTAAGCGCCGTACGGTACGAACACCAGCAATACGGCCAACTTCAGCCGCAGCTTGCAAATCCGCAGCCGCACGCGCAGTGCTATACCAGTAATCGCGCTGCATATTCACTTCGGACTCAGCGATTACGGAGCAGCTAATGCCATGACGTGAGCTAGGATAACCGCCAGTAAAGCCATGACTATTACTATAAGCGAAATAACCCTCACCAGTTGAGACACTCGCCCCTTCAGAATTGGTAATGCGCGCATCAACACCTAACGCCGCCGCCTCGCACTCCTTGCCTATCGCAATCGCTTCATCAACAGAAATCGTCCAAGGGTGGTACAGATCCAAATCAGGAACATCAGTCGCCATTAAATTAGCATCAGCCAACCCACAAAACTCATCTTTAGCCGTGTATTTCGCGATATTACAAGCTGCAGCAACCGTATCTCTCAAAGCTTGCGAACTTAAATCAGAGGTACTGGCATGCCCTTTCTGCTGTCCGAAATACACGGTAACCGACATGCCTTTATCGCGGTTATACTCAATGTTTTCAACTTCATTCAAGCGAACGGACACGTTTTGTCCGATACTTAAACTCAACTCCGCCTCAGCCGCGCTTGCACCATGTGCCTTTGCAACCTTAAGCACGTCTTCCGACATTTGCTTGATTTCATCTAAAGAATAACTAAACCGTAAATCTGCCATTACTTTCATCTCTCACTAGGCGCCTAGAATAATCTATACGCAAAATATGCACTAAAAACTGAACTCCAAGACTGTTATAATACCGCAGTATGAAACCCAAAAAGACAACCAAAGATACTGAATTAAGCAATGATGCTAATTTAGAGGCTGATTTACCCATCAGCAAAACCAAATTAAAAGCGGAAGCAGACGCGCAACAAGCGCTTGGCGTAAGGCTATCCGAGTTATCAAAAGACAAACTCAGCAAACTTAACCTGCCAGAAGCATTACTTATCGCAGTACTTGATACCAAGAAAATCACCGCAAATGGCGCGATTAGACGTCATCGCCAATACTTGGGCAGACTGATGCGTGACATTGACACTGCACCGATCATAGAGCAACTTGCTCGCTGGGATGGTAAACATACTGCTGAGAATGCATATTTTCATGGTTTGGAGCGCTGGCGTGATCGCATGATTGCCGACAGCAACGTGTTATCAGAATTTATTGCGCTGTATCCTCAAACGGACATTCAGCAATTGCGCACTTTAATTCGCAATGCTCAAAAAGAGCTTACAGCGAATAAACCGCCCAAAAGTAGTCGTGAGATTTTCAAGTTGCTACGCGAAATCACTGAGCCGGATAAAAACGAAGAATCCACTGACTCCGATATTGAAGATGCAGAATAAAACGCATATGAAGGCTCGTTATAAATGAAATTTCTTTTCTGGTTATCTACACTAACCTTATGGCTACCCTCAATCGCTTTAGCAGAAGCGCATACAAACCCAATTGATCTAACAACACATTGGCTCGGCATCACCTCCCTTGCCTTGTTTTTCGTTGCGTATTTAGTCGTCATGGCCGAAGAGTTCATCCATTTACGCAAATCAAAACCAGTTGTACTAGGTGCCGGCATTATTTGGGCATTAATTGCTTGGTACTACCAATCACAAGGCATTCCGCATATTGTGGA
This sequence comes from Methylotenera sp., assembly GCA_027310735.1. Classification (GTDB taxonomy): domain Bacteria; phylum Pseudomonadota; class Gammaproteobacteria; order Burkholderiales; family Methylophilaceae; genus Methylotenera. The sequence goes on from DAIDAH010000029.1 coordinate 12,620, forward strand.
GGCCGCGTTCAAACACAATTTAGAAGAGTATGCGGAGTTACTGCTATTTTTAATAGTAGCCATGACATTCATCAATGCCATGGACGAACGTCAAGTATTTGAGGCGCTACGCACTTGGCTTATACGCAAGGGTTTAAGTTATCGCGCATTATTCTGGACCACGGGTTTATTAGCTTTTCTAATTTCACCAATTGCAGACAACCTTACCACTGCCCTACTCATGGGAGCTGTGGTTCTAGCTGTAGGCGGCAGTAACCAAAAATTCGTACTACTCTCATGCATCAACCTTGTTGTTGCCGCAAATGCTGGCGGTACATTTACGCCATTCGGTGACATTACATCCTTAATGGTTTGGCAAAAGAATATACATGCTAGTAATGGTGTAGTGACGTTCTGGACATTCTTTACATTATTTCTGCCCGCACTAGTCAATTGGCTGGTACCTGCCAGCATCATGCATTTTGCCGTTCCCAATGAGAAACCAAAAGGTAAAAGCAACCAACTGCCTATGCGACGCGGTGCTTTAGGCATTGTGGCTTTATTTTTACTCACAATAATTATCGCTGTTATGACGCATAGTTTATTAGCGTTACCACCAGTGCTGGGTATGCTGACAGGCTTAGGTTTACTACAAGTCTACTCATATTATCTAAAAATGACTGGTGAAAAGACGAATTACTCAAACGACCCGAACAAAGACTATAGCAGTCCGATTCCTTACGACATTTACAATAAAATCGCCCGTGCCGAGTGGGACACCCTATTCTTCTTTTACGGTGTCATTATGTGTGTGGGCGGTTTAGGCTTTTTAGGCTACTTAACACTAGCATCACATGCCATGTATGGCGCTTGGGGGGCAACTAACGCAAATGTTGCCGTAGGTTTAATTTCTGCCATTGTAGACAACATTCCAGTAATGTTTGCCATACTCTCCATGATGCCAGACATGTCCATCGGGCAATGGATGCTGGTCACGTTGACGGCAGGTGTCGGCGGTTCACTGCTCTCCATAGGCTCTGCCGCTGGCGTTGCTCTAATGGGGCAAGCGCACGGGAGCTACACATTTTTTGGTCACCTTAAATGGACTCCCGTTGTTGCACTTGGCTATGTAGCTAGCATAGGTACGCACATGCTCATTAACAAACATTTGTTTTAAACAAACCAAAACAAATTTTGCTGAGAAAAACGTTATATCATCATTAATATTTATGCTTCACTAACAACCAATATTTAAGATATATCCATGACAAATCAATCAGTTAAAATTGGCTTACTATCCATCAGTGACCGCGCCAGTAGCGGCGAGTATGAAGACCAAGGCATTCCGACACTGAAAAATTGGCTAGATAGTGCCCTCGTAACATCCGCTCAGTTTGTAGCTCGATTGATTGCTGATGAACAATCGGAGATTGAAGCGACATTAATCGATCTAGTTGACAATGAGGGTTGCCATTTAATCTTAACTACTGGTGGCACAGGCCCTGCGCTACGGGATGTGACTCCTGAAGCGACTATTGCCGTAGCTGACAAGGAAATGCCAGGCTTTGGCGAACAAATGCGTCAAATCAGCTTAAACTTTGTCCCTACCGCCATTCTATCCAGACAGACTGCTGTAATTCGCAAACAATGTCTTATTATTAATTTACCGGGACAACCAAAAAGCATCGCACAAACTCTGGAAGGTTTAAAAGATGAGAGCGGCACCGTCAAAGTCCACGGCATCTTTGCGGCGGTGCCTTACTGTCTGGACTTATTAGCAACGCCTGAAAATGCTATGCCATATTTGGAAACTAACGAGACAATCGTAAAAGCTTTTAGACCAAAATCAGCCATTAAAGCCAGCATCTCGGCTTCTACATAACGCAATATACGTTGGATTAATATTCGCATGTCAGAATTTGATTTAATTCATCAGCACTTTACGCGCAAAACACAGCATACCAATTTAGGCGTGGGCGATGATGCTGCATTAATTTCCGTATCGTCAAACACTGAGCTTGCCATTTCCACCGACATGCTGGTAGCAGGCACTCATTTTTTTCCTGATGCTGACCCCTATAAATTAGGCTGGAAATCACTCGCCGTCAATGTATCGGATATGGCAGCAATGGGTGCGAACCCAAAATGGGCAACGCTAGCCATTGCTTTACCAAACAACAATTCGGAATGGTTAAGTCAGTTTTCAACTGGTTTTTTTGCGTGTGCAGATGCCTTTAACATTGATTTAATTGGCGGCGATACCACGCGTGGGCCATTGACAATCAGCATTCAAATCATGGGTGAAATCCCAACAGGGCAATCAATCAAACGTAGTGGTGCTAAAGTTGACGATGAGATTTGGGTGTCCGGGAATTTAGGTTGTGCCGCCTTAGCGTTGGCGCACATGCAAGGCAAATTAACGCTACCTTATGAGGTATTTGCAAGCAGTGCAAAAGCACTACATACTCCACAACCAAGAGTGGCGTTAGGTCTGGCCTTACGCGGACTAGCCAATAGTGCGATTGATATTTCGGATGGCCTGCTAGCGGATTTAGGGCATATTTTGGAGTGCTCAAACGTCGGTGCAAACTTGCAATTCAGTAAAATTCCACATGCAGAATATCTAAGTACGTCACTTATTGCGCCAATATCTAACAACGATAATATGGGCACTTCATACAACAAAACCTTCCTTAACATGCTGTTGGCCGGTGGCGACGATTATGAGCTGTGCTTTACTGCATCAGTTGAGAGTCATGACAAAATCATCAAACTGAGTGAAACTCTTGATTTAACGCTTAACGTTATTGGACACATTAGGAGTGACTCCGGCTTGACTGTGCATGGTCTTGATAATCAGATTTTAGATTTCAAGGAAACTGGCTTTGACCACTTTGCCTAAACAACCCAATTTGCAATTTTTAATACAGCACCCGGCGCATTTTTTTGGCCTTGGTTTTGGTAGTGGCTTGGCTAAAAAAGCACCTGGCACATTTGGCACGCTCGTAGGCTTTCCGCTATTCCTACTGATTACCACGCTTAGCATACCTACACAATTAAGCATCATCAGCCTGCTATTCTTAATCGGCATTTACTTCTGCGATGCTACAGGTAAGCATTTAGGCGTTGCTGACCATGGAGGCATTGTCTGGGATGAAATTGTCGCCATGATGTTGGTGCTTACTTTCACACCAGAACAATGGCAATGGTGGCTAGCTGCATTTCTTTTATTCCGCCTGTTTGACATTTGGAAGCCCTATCCAATCAAACAATTTGATGCAAAACTTAAAAATGGCTTTGGTGTAATGTTTGACGACTTACTCGCGGCGATTTACGCAATTATTTGCGTGAAAGGATTGCAATGGTTAACGACGAATTACGCGCTTTAGCTGCAGAAGTCGCAACACAATTAATTGCCCATAAGCAGGTACTCACTTTGGCAGAATCCTGCACAGGTGGCTTGGTTAGCGCAGTACTCACAGAGATTCCAGGTAGTTCGGAATGGTTTGATAGCGGCTTTGTCGTCTATAGCAATCAAGCCAAGCTTGATATGCTTAACGTTAAAGATTACAACATCGACATGTTTGGCGCAGTAAGCGAAGAAGTTGCAGCGGATATGGCTGTTGGCGCCCTATTTCAAGGTCGTGCCACTATCTCTGCCAGCATTACAGGCATTGCAGGCCCAACAGGTGGCACAGAGCAGAAGCCAGTAGGCACAGTATGTTTCGGCTGGGCAGACATAAATCAACCACTCATCACCACTACCAAACACTTTACTGGCAATCGTGCAGAAATTCGTGAGCAAGCAACAAAAGCATGCCTTGATGGACTGCTAAGCCTTACTATAAACAGCGATTTATGAAATAATCATAAGTTAATTTAAGCACCTAATATTTAAAGGCAAAACACCATGGATGACAACAAAAGCAAAGCACTTGCCGCCGCACTATCGCAAATTGAAAAACAATTCGGCAAGGGCTCCATCATGCGTATGGGGGATAGTGGAATCGGTGAAGACATTCAAGCTGTTTCTACAGGTTCACTAGGCCTTGATATTGCGCTTGGCATCGGCGGATTGCCACGCGGACGGGTTGTTGAAATTTACGGCCCAGAGT
>DAIDAH010000002.1 GCA_027310735.1 Methylotenera sp.
TTTTCAAGAATTTGGTGCCGGATGTCGGAATCGAACTGACGACCTTCGCATTACAAGTGCGCTGCTCTACCAACTGAGCTAATCCGGCTTTAAATCGAGTTGCGTATTATACTGAACTTTTTTATAAAGTGTAAATTATTTTACTATTGTTAACGTCGGCTTTTTACTATCGGTCTTTTTGGCAAGATCAACATCTTCTTTCACTATTGGAGCCAAATCTGCGGACTCATCACTTGACTTTGATGCCGCAATTTTGTCCAACTCAAAAAACATACCTTCACCATTTTCTCGCGCAAATATTGCCTTTACAGCACCAACTGGAACGTACAAATTTTGAGACACTCCACCAAAGCGCGCAGAAAATACAATTGCCTCATTATCCATATGCAAATCTTTGGTGGCGCCATAACTAAGATTCAATACAATTTCACCGTCTTTAACATACGCCAAAGGCACACGCACCTCTCCATTAACAACAACCAAAAGATGAGGTGTTAAGCCATTATCCACGCACCACTCATGCATGGCACGCAACATATAAGGCTTAGTAGTAGGAATCATTGCATCCATATACTGCTATTTACGCATTGCTTTTTCAGATGGCGTCATTGCATCTGCATACAACGGTCTTGAAAAAAGGCGCTCAGCATACTTCAAAATCGCTGAAGCCTGATTTGGCAACTCAATCCCATAATGTCCTAATCGCCACAACAAAGGCGTAACAGCCACATCAAGCATTGAGTACTCATCACCCAACAGGTAATTTTGTTTAGAAAAAATTGGCACAAGTTGTGTCAAGTTATCTCGGATAGTTGCACGCGCTTTATCAGCCTTAGCATCATCACCTGACTCTATATCTTTAATATGATCAAACAAATCTTTTTCAAAGCTATACAAAAACAATCTCGCACGTGCTCGCATCACTGGATCAGGCGGCATCAACTGAGGGTGTGGGAAGCGCTCATCAATATATTCATTAATAATATTCGCTTCTGACAACACAAGATCACGCTCAACCAGAACAGGCACGTGGTTGTAAGGATTAATCACAGCCAAATCTTCTGGCTTATTAGCTAAATCAACATCAATAACCTGAAAATCCATGCCCTTTTCAAATAAAACAATTCGGCAGCGGTGACTATAAGGATCAGTAGTCCCTGAGTACAAGGTCATCATTTAGTGTATATCCTTCCAATAAGCTTTTTTGAGTTTGTAAGTAAGTACAAACAACACTCCCAAAAACAATAGTACAAACCAACCTAAATGATTACGCTGTTGCTTTGCAGGCTCAGACATAAAAGTCAGATAGTTAGTCAAATCGCCAATTAAGGCATCATATTCAGAAACGGTTAAACTACCCGGACTTTCAAGCGTCAACTCATGTGTTTCATGATTAATTTTCTGCTCACCTTGAAGTTCATACAACACATGTGGCATCGACACCTTACAATTCACTGGATCAAATACACAATTTCCCCATCCAGTAGAACTAGTATTATCACGATAAAAGCCACGCAAATAGGTATAAACCCAATCAGCACCACGCGCACGAACTTCTACAGATAAATCTGGAGGCGCAACACCAAACCACTTCTTAGCATCAGCCTTACTCATGGCAACCTTCATTTGATCGCCAACTTTATCACCCGCAAATAACAAGTTATCTTTAATCTGCTGCTCTGTTAGACCAATTTCAAGCAGTCGGTTATAACGCATGTAGTTTGCACTATGACAATTCAAGCAATAATTCACAAAGGTACGTGCGCCGCGCTGCAAAGACTCTTTATTAGACGCATCAATAGGCGCCTTATCTAGGTGAGCACCCTCATTTGCTATTGCCAAGATAGGCAATAACGCCAGAACCAATAATACTTTTTTGAATATATTTTTAGTTTTCATATGACTTATCCCGTTACCCTTTCTGGCACTGGTAAAGTTTTATCTTTCTTGGTATACCAAGGCATTAGAATAAAAAAGGCAAAATAGACTACCGTAGCTACACGCGCAACAACTGTTGCCCTATCTGCACCACCCATCCATCCACCAAACTGCCCCCAAATAGTTGAAGGTACCGTACCCAAATAACCCAACACCAAAAAGCTAACTACAAAAGCAGCCAACCATTTTTTATATAGCGCACCGCGATAACGTATAGACTTCACAGCCCCCTTATCCAACCAAGGCAACAACGCAAATACCATTACCGACAATCCCATTGCCGCAACACCCGGAAACTGCGAGTTAAGAATAGGTGGAACCGCCCGCAGCACAGAGTAGTACGGAGTAAAGTACCAAACAGGAGCAATATGTGCCGGTGTAACCAAAGGATTTGCTGGAACAAAATTATTCGCTTCTAAGAAATACCCGCCCATTTCTGGCGCAAAAAACAGAATTGCTGAAAACACAATCAAAAACACCGCAACACCCACCAAATCTTTTACTGTGTAGTAAGGATGAAAAGGAATGCCATCCAATGGAATACCAGTTACTTTATCTTTCAATTTTTTAATTTCAATGCCATCTGGATTATTCGAACCTACCTCATGCAACGCTATCAAATGCGCAACAACCAAGCCCACCAATACAAATGGCAAGGCAATCACATGAAAAGCAAAGAAGCGGTTTAATGTAGCATCAGACACCAAATAATCACCACGTAGCCATTCAGACACATCCGGACCAACAAATGGAATCGCAGAGAAAAGATTTACAATAACCTGCGCCCCCCAATATGACATTTGACCCCATGGAAGCAAATATCCAAAAAATGCTTCGCCCATTAACGCCAAAAAGATAGCAACGCCAAACAACCAAATCAGCTCACGCGGATTGCGATATGAACCATAAATAATGCCGCGGAACATATGCATATAAACCACAATAAAGAACATGGATGCGCCCGTTGAATGCATATAGCGAATGAGCCAACCCCACGGCACATCACGCATAATATATTCCACTGAACCAAATGCCAATTCAGCATCCGGCTTGTAATGCATCGTCAAGAAAATACCTGTGACAATTTGCAACACTAAAACCAACATCGCTAAAGAGCCAAAGAAATACCAGAAGTTAAAATTCTTAGGCGCATAATATTCAGTCAAATGCGCTTTTACATTGCTAGTCAAAGGAAACCTATCATCCACCCACTTCACACTGCAATTAAGAACATCGGCAAGAACTAATTTCTTTTTATCTGACATGATTAAGCCTTCCCTTCAGTATCAACACCAATAAGCAAGGTATTGTCAGTCAAGTATTTATATGGAGGCACCACCAAATTAATCGGCGCAGGAGAACCCTTTAACACACGTCCAGCCAAATCAAACTTTGAGCCATGACATGGACAGAAGAAGCCACCAGGCCAACCCTCACCCATATCCCCATGCGCTTGCAACTTAGGTGAAGGAGAGCACCCCAAATGCGTACAGATACCAACGATAACAGCCAAATTAGGCTTAATAGAACGGTCAGCATTCTTACAATATTCAGGCTGCTGTGAAACCACATCAGAATTTGGATCAGACAACAGGTCGTCATGCTTAGACAACTCGGCAACCATTTCACTAGTACGATTAATAATCCATACAGGCTTACCACGCCACTCGGCAATCATCATAGTGCCCGGCGCGATCTTACTAACATCTACCTCGACAGGCGCCCCTGCAGCTTTAGCTCGTTCACTTGGCGTCATACTTTTTACGAAGGGAACCGCAACCGCTGCACACCCAAGCACACCTACCGCTGAAGTAGCAATCAAAAAATTGCGTTTTTCCAAATCAACCTGAGAACCTTGATCTACCTGTGAAACATTTTGATGCTTGTCATTACGGTTGTCTGACATGTTTTCCTCATGATCTGAACTGAACTTCGTCTTTTTGAGACAAAATCACCATTCACTTAACAAAGTTACTAAAAAAATTAGAGCAGCGATTCACCACAACTAAGATTTCACTTGATTACAAAGCGTTGGATTATACAATTATCCATTACCTAATTAAAGAACTATTTTATAACACACTGAAACTAAACAATTAAACAGGATTGCTAATTTCTATGTACTGATGGATTAAATTAAATCTCTCAGCTAAATGTTTACCAAGCGCTTGAACCCCATAACGTTCGGTTGCGTGGTGCCCTGCAGAAATATAAGATATGCCAGACTCTAAGGCTTGGTGTGTAGTTTTCTCAGAAATTTCCCCGCTGATAAACACATCTGCACCCAGCGCTATCGCAGAGTCAATATAGTCCTGTGCCGCACCTGTACACCAAGCGATTTTCCTTACCATCTTATTAGGATCGCCAATCACCAATGGTACTCGTTGCAACGAATTCTCAATATGTTGAGCAAAATCCATTAATTTTATCGACTGATTCAAGGTGCCACAAACCACCATATCTGAGACATCTGCTTGCGCATCAGGAACAATTCCCAGCACAAGACCTAATTGCACATTATTACCAAACTCCTGATGCGCATCCAGAGGTAAATGATATGCCATAAGATTCAAATCATGCTTTAATAAAAATGCAATGCGCTTACGTTTAATACCAAGCAACCTAACATCCTCATTACGCCAAAAATACCCGTGGTGCACCAAGATTAAGTCTGCGTTCTCTTGTTGTGCAGCTTCAAGCAAAGCCAGACTTGCAGTTACACCCGTCACAATTTTACGGATATCCGCCCGCCCTTCAACTTGCAACCCATTAGGACAATAATCCTTATATCGCTCAACTTGCATGAGTTGTTGGGTATAATGATTTAGCTCTTTAATTCCTACCATATGTATCTTTCCGGCCATTAGCCTATTGATTTTTAATCCATAACACTCAATATCACCAACTATACAAAGTTACATCTACTACAACAATTCTGTAATATATAAATTATGAACAATCAGCAATATAAAAATTTATGGCTTATTTTCACACAAGCGGTCACTATTTGCTTGGCTTTACTTTTTGTATTACGCATGATTTCCCCCAATCTTTTCACTCAAAAGGATCCCAACTTTATTGTAAAGCAGTCAGAAGAAGCTACTGACTCCAGTTTTACAAGTTCATATAGGCATGCAGCAAAAAAAGCCATGCCAGCAGTTGTGAATATTTTCACTAGCAAGAATACTCCTAACAACCCGCATCAGAAATATCTTGACGATCCTACCTTTCGCCAGTTCTTTGGTGATCAGTTAGATGATCTTGACAATCAATCACAACCTGAAAATAGTTTAGGCTCTGGGGTAATCGTTAGTGATAAAGGCTTAATCCTAACCAACAATCATGTAATTGCAGCAGCCGATGAAATTGAAGTTGCGTTACCAGACGGCAGAAAAATGTCGGCAAAAGTTGTAGGAACCGATCCCGATACAGACTTGGCTTTAATCAAAGTTGATGCAGAACACCTGCCTGCTATTACATTTGCCAGCTCTGACACGCTTAATGTCGGCGATGTAGTATTAGCCATCGGCAACCCGTTTGGGGTTGGGCAAACAGTAACGCAAGGCATTGTCAGCGCCCTTGGACGCAATCATTTAGGAATTAATATATACGAAAACTTCATTCAAACTGATGCCTCTATCAACCCTGGCAATTCTGGCGGAGCATTAATTGACACTGAAGGTAATTTAGTCGGTGTAAACAGCGCCATCTACTCTCGCAGTGGAGGCTCCATGGGGATAGGTTTTGCAATCCCTGCTACGCTAGCAAAACAAGTCATAGAGCAGATTGTTACTAAAGGCAATGTTACTCGTGGCTGGATTGGCATAGAAGCTCAGGACATTACACCAGAACTGGCTGAGTCATTCAAACTTAAAGAACCTCAAGGTGCATTGATAGCAGGTGTGCTGAGTGGTGGGCCAGCAGACAAAGCTGGCTTGAGAGCTGGTGACATTTTGCTGGAAATCGAAGGCAAACGTGTAACCGACAGTAGCAGCATGCTGAATTTGATTGCTGTATTAAAACCAAACAAACTAGCGACAATTAAAATATCTCGCGCTGAAAAATTAATGAGCGTTCCTATTTTAATTGCCAAGCGACCCAAGCCTATTGCATCAGACGACGAATAGTGTTTATCTAAAACATTAAAAATATTTAGCTGGGAGGCAGTATTTCAGGCTTAGGCGCGTTCTTAGTGAAAGTTGCGACAAGAATGCCGAGTTCATATAGCAACCACATTGGCACCGCCAACATAAACTGCGACACAACGTCGGGTGGTGTAAATATTGCACCGACAACAAATGTACCAACGATCACGTAGCCGCGAACTTCTTTAAGTGCCTGCGTTGATACCCAACCAAAGCGTACGGCCATTACTACAGCTATTGGCACCTGAAACGCCAAGCCAAATGCGAAAAAAAGTGTTATCACAAAATCAAGGTAATTACCTATATCCGTCATCACCGCAACCCCCTGCGGGGCGCTACCTACGATAAAACCGAATATTATTGGAAATACTAAAAAATATGCGAATGCCATGCCAGATAAAAACAAAAAACTGCTAGCAATAATCATCGGCACCATGAATTTTTTTTCGTGTGCATAGAGTCCGGGCGCAACAAACGCCCATACTTGATACATGGTATGCGGCAACGAAATGATAAAAGCAGCCATCATTGCCACCTTCATTGGTACAAAAAATGGCGTAGTAACTGCAGTCGCAATCATTTGGCCTCCAGCAGGCAATTTACTTAACAACGGCTGAGCAAGCAGTGCATATATTTTATTTGCAAACGGAAACAGTGCTACAAATACAACCACGAGACCAATAACGATGCGCAATAACCGATCACGCAATTCAATCAAATGTGAGATAAAGTTATCAGTAGGAGTCACTCAATAACCTTTCTATTTAACCTGCTTAGATATTTCATCAGAAGCTACTTGATTACTTTCATGAGTAACCGCACTTAGATCACCAAAATCAAGGGATTGTGTTTTCTCATCAAATTTACGCTGAACTTTATCTTGCGCTTTAGTCGTAGTTTCTTTGATTTCTTGCTGTAATTGCTGCAACTCCTCGAAGCGAGCCTCCCGATTAACTTCTTCTTTAATTTGCGCTACGTATTTTTGCATACGTCCAGCCAGCGCACCGAGTGTGCGAGCAACTTTGGGCAGCTTCTCAGGCCCAATCACAATCAAAGCAACAATTGCGATAACAATTAATTCAGAGAAAGAAACATCAAACATAAAGACTAACGCTTAAATTGATTCTATTATCAAAAAACTATGTAGTTTTCTTCGTTACTGTTTCCTTAGGCTTAGCTACAGCCTTTGGTTTTGTTGTAGTCTTGGGTGTAGTCGGTTTTTTAGCTGCAGGCTTCGCTGTAACCGCACGTTTCCTAGGTGCAGCCTTTTTCACTGGCACCTCTATAACTTCAGCCTCAATCAGATTGAGCTTTACATCACCACGAGGAGTTGCTTCTGTTGAAGAGCCTTCAGCATTACCTTGCTCCTCAGCCATCGCATCCTTAAAGTTTTTCACAGCGCCACCCACATCACTTCCGATGTTGCGCAATTTCTTTGTGCCAAATATTAGCACCACAACAACCAATACTATCAACCAATGCCAAATGCTCAATGAACCCACGATGACTCTCCTAAAACACATCGCTGCCAAGCAGCATGCTAATGTAATACACTTAAATAATGTTAATTTTGTGGCAACTTATAACCACCACCTAATACATGCACATGAAGGTGAAACACTTCCTGCCCACCCTCCTTACCGGTATTAATAAGAGTTTTAAACCCCGCCAACCCCTGTTCCTTTGCAAGTCTGGGAGCCAATAATAAAACCTTACCTAACAACGCCTGATGTTGCGCCTCGCAGCCCATTAAACTATCAACATGAACTTTAGGTACGATTAGAAAATGCACCTTGGCTGATGGATTAATATCATTGAAAGCAATTACATCATCATCTTCGTAGATTTTTTTTGATGGGATAGTACCGTGCACTATTTTACAAAAAATACAGTCAACACTCATTAGGCTGCTCCACTTTCCGATCTTGATGCTTTCTCGGCTATGCCTGACAGCCCCTCACGTCTTGCCAACTCCTCCAGAATATCATTTGGCTTCAAACCTGCATGCGCAAGCATCACCAAAGTATGAAACCAAAGATCAGCAGTTTCGTAAATCAAGTGTTCATTATCGCCATTTTTTGCAGCGATAATCGTTTCAGCAGACTCTTCTCCGACTTTTTTTAAAATACTGTCCATGCCTTTAGCATAGAGCTTAGCCACATAAGATGATTGCGGGTCAGCACTCTTACGTTGCTCTAACAGTTCACTCAAGCGCTCTAATACATCATTCATGTTTGTAAATTTCTTCGGGAGTTTTAATAACGGGCTGATCGATCAGCCAAGTTTCATTTTCGAGCTTTCTAAAAAAACAGTCATGTCGACCCGTATGACAAGCCATACCGCCGACCTGTTCCACTTTAATTAGAATAACATCCTCATCACAATCCAACCTAATTTCGTATACATGTTGCACATGACCAGACTCTTCGCCTTTACGCCATAACCTATTACGTGAACGCGACCAATAAACGGCCTGCCGTGTCTCGTAGGTAAGCTGCAAAGATTCCCTATTCATCCATGCAAACATCAATATACTGCCGGTTTCATGCTCTTGCGCAATAACAGGCACCAAACCGTTAGCATCCCAACGCACCTCATTTAACCAATTAGCATTTAAACTGTTCACAACCGAACCTCAATGCCATGCTGCGCCATATACTCTTTTGCTTGCTTAACAGTATATTCACCATAGTGAAAAATACTTGCCGCTAAAACGGCATCGGCACCACCCAGTTTCACACCATCTACTAAATGCTGCAAGTTGCCTACGCCGCCTGATGCGATAATAGGAACAGCTACAGCATCAGAAATCGCTTTATTTAATGGATTATTAAACCCGATTTTTGTTCCATCTCGATCCATGCTTGTGACCAACAGTTCGCCAGCACCTAAGCCAACCATTTTTTTCGCCCACTCTACAGCATCCAAACCTGTAGCCTTACGGCCACCATGCGTAAAAACTTCCCATTCGAAAGGCTGATTCTCTACTTTCTTGGCATCAATTGCCACAACTATACATTGTGAGCCAAATCGACTTGCCGCATCTGCAACCATTTGCGGATTCAATACCGCAGTTGTATTGATACTGACTTTATCTGCGCCAGCATTAAGTAAGCGCCGTACGTCTTCAACCTCACGCACACCACCGCCTACAGTCAATGGGATAAATACCTGCGATGCCACTTGCTCAATAATATGCAAGATCAAGCCTCTATTGTCAGAGCTGGCAGTGATGTCTAAAAAGGTCAGCTCATCTGCACCCTGATCATCATATCGCTTAGCAATTTCCACAGGATCACCTGCATCGCGTAGCTCGAGAAAATTAACCCCCTTAACGACACGACCATCAGTCACATCTAGGCAAGGGATGATGCGTTTTGCCAATCCCATTAGCTCAACTCGTCGGCTAACTTTTGTGCTGCAGAAAAATCCAATGTACCCTCGTAAATAGCACGGCCTGTAATAGTTCCAATCACACCTTCACTAGCAACGGCACATAACTTTCTAACATCATCTAAATTGGTGACACCACCAGATGCAATCACTGGAATAGTTAATGCCTGCGCCAAAGCAACGGTCGCTTCGATGTTCACACCAGTCAGCATGCCGTCACGACCGATATCGGTATAAACAATTGAGTTGACGCCATAATCTTCAAACTTCTTAGCAAGGTCAATCACATCATGCCCTGTGAGCTTAGACCAGCCATCCACAGCCACTTTGCCATCTTTGGCATCCAACCCTACGATAATTTGCCCAGGAAATGCGTAACATGCCTCATGCAGAAAACCTGGGTTCTTGACGGCTGCCGTGCCAATAATGACATAATCAATACCACTATCTAAATAACGCTCAATGGTTTCTAGATCTCGAATTCCACCGCCTAATTGAATAGGAATATCACCGCCGACAGCGCTCACGATAGATTTAATCGCCGCCGCATTCACTGGCTTACCAGCAAAAGCACCATTCAAATCGACCAAATGTAGGCGCTTGCCGCCACAATCTACCCAATGCCTAGCCATTGCGCCTGGGTCTTCTGAGAATACGGTGGACTCTTCCATCAAGCCCTGTTTTAGTCTGACACAATGGCCGTCTTTGAGATCAATTGCTGGAATAATTAACATAGTAGAATTTAGTAATAATAAACAATTAGTTAGTAATAATAATGAATTTGGCTCATGCCAAAGCTTATGGTGCCCAGCTTACAAAGTTACTTAACAACTGTAAGCCTGCATTCGCGCTTTTTTCCGGGTGAAATTGTACTGCAAATAAATTATCAGCGGCAATTGCACTTGTAAAGCGATACGGATACTCGCTATAACCAGAAGTTATACCCTCATCTGCTGGCTTCACGTAGTAACTATGTACATAATAAAAACGTTCACCACTCTCAATACCTTGCCACAATGCATGCAATTGAGATTGTCCACTCGTTGCTTGGTAGACCTGATTCCAACCCATGTGTGGAACTTTTAGCTTTTCGCCATGACTGTCAATCATATCTTTAGCGGCAAAACGCTTAACTTCACCTTTGAATAAGCCTAAGCCCTTGGCATCACCCTCTTCAGAATGCTCAAACAACATTTGCAAGCCAATGCAGATGCCGAGAAAAGGTTTGTTTTGCGCAGCTTGTAATACAGCCTCACGCAAGCCTCGCGTATCTAATTCACGAATGCAATCTGGCATAGCCCCTTGCCCAGGAAACACGACTCGCTCAGCACTTGCTACATCTTCTGGGTTACTTGTTACGACTACGACTTTTGAAGGAGCAACATGCTCCAATGCTTGAGACACTGAGCGCAAATTGCCCATACCATAATCAACTACTGCGATATCTATTTTACTCATACTGTTTTATGTCGTATCGAATGGAACTATATTATTGAGAAACAGATTAGCAGCTACAAGCTTCCCTTTGTAGAAGGCATAATGCCTTCCATACGTGCATCCAGTTCAATTGCCATGCGCAGCGCGCGACCGAACGCTTTAAAAATCGTCTCAGCTTGATGGTGAGCATTCTGCCCTTTAAGATTATCGATGTGCAATGACACATTGGCGTGATTTACAAATCCTTGAAAAAATTCGTGTATGAGATCCACATCAAACACTCCAATTGCCGCACGGGTAAACGTACAGTCAAACACAAGCCCTGGTCGACCGGAAATATCAAGCACCACACGCGATAACGCTTCATCCAATGGCACATAAGCATGACCATAACGACGAATGCCTTTTTTGTCGCCGATTGCTTTTGCAAATGCCTGACCAAGCGTAATGCCAATATCTTCTACTGTATGGTGTGCATCAATATGCAAATCACCTTTAGCCTGCACTTGAATATCCATCATGCCATGACGAGAGATTTGATCCAGCATGTGATCAAGGAAACCCAAACCAGAGTTAAATTGAGAAACGCCAGTACCGTCCAAATTAATGTCTACGGTAATCTGTGTTTCCAAGGTATTTCGAGTAATTGTTGCGCTACGCATAATCTATACACTTTGTTGTACTTTTAAACATTTTAACCCATTAAAAGACGGTAACAAATAATTATTCCTATTTGCAAGAGAAACATAATTAAGAACAATAATTGCATGGAATCTATGTAACTATTTGCATCAAGATCATTGGGAATTTTTCTATAACTTACACAACAAAAAACCCCAGTTTAAGGCTGGGGTTTTTTCAATTTAACTAACTAAAAAAACTAGCTAAATAATTTCTTTACCCAACCGAACAAGCCACCACCTGTTGAACCATGTGCAATTGCTGTAATTTCAGCAGCAGCAGCAGCTGGGTCAGCAGCGCCGTAGATAGCCGCACCAGCAACGATGATTGTTGCGCCAGCATCTTTAACTTGTTGTGTTGTAGCAGCTTTAACGCCACCAGCAACTGAAATGTCAACGCCTAAACCTAAACTTGCAACCATATTCAAGTCATTAAAAGGTGTTTGACCTGCAGCTTGTTGATCCAAGCCTGTATGAACGCCAATGATATGTGCGCCCAATTTAGCAACTTCAATAGTACGCGCTTTTTTATCAGCAACGTTGATCAAGTCAACTTGTGCTTTTTTACCGTATTTGTTTGCAACATCAATTACGCCTTTGATAGTACCGATATCTGCAGTACCTAAAACTGTACAGATATCTGCACCAGCCTTATAGAATGGCTCAGCTTCGTAGAAACCAGCATCCATTGTTTTAAGGTCAACTAAGATTTTATTATTTGGGAATTTAGCACGTAAAACTTCTAATAATTTGATACCGTTATGCTTGATGCATGGTGTACCAATTTCCAAGATATCTACATGTGGTGCAACTTTAGCTGCTAAAGCGACGGTGCCGTCGAAATCTAGTGAATCTAATGCCATTTGGGTTTGTGCCACGATACATCCTCCAACTTAAAGTAAATCAAACTAATGAGTTACCTAGATTAAAAATACGAATTAAAAATAGTTATTATATATTGTGCACAAAACGCACATTTCGCAATGATAACCGCACTTTGTATGGAAATTCAAATTTTTTATGTATATTTACACTGATTTTTACATCACATTACTTAAATTTTCTACACCTAAGCGCTGGAACCTAGAAAACTAGCGGCTCCGCGAAGATTTATGAAACATTAATTAATTCTGTAAGATGTCTTTCAAGGCACTAATAAGTATATTTGATTGCATATCTGTACCAATAGTTATCCGCAAATAAGGCGAAATTCGAGTTGGAGATTTAAAATGACGAACGATTATGCTCTTCGCACGTAATTCTGCCGTTAACTCAGCACCATCTTTCAAGGGATGTTTGGCAAAAATAAAGTTCGCGCCTGACGGCAAAATGTCAAAACCCAAATCAGCCAAATCTTTAACTAGAGCCTCTCGTGTATTGACCACGTGACGACATGTTTCATCAAAATACTCAACATCTTGCATGGCAACTATCGCACCAGCAGAGGCAAATCGATCAATCGGATAAGAATTGAAACTGTCTTTTACTCGCGTCAAAGCCTCTATCAAATCTGAGTTACCTAGCGCATAACCAACACGCAGACCAGCCAATGAACGTGCTTTAGATAAAGTGTGTATGACCAATAAATTGGGATATTGATTGACCAAACTAACCGCTGATTCCGTTCCAAAATCTACATACGCTTCATCAATCACGACAACAGATTCGGCATTATGTTTAAGCAACTGCTCAATTTTCTCTAACGCCAGAGGAATACCTGTTGGCGCATTTGGATTAGGAAATATGATGCCTCCATTAGCCTGTGCATAATCCTCAATATTAATCGAGAAGTCTTCAGACAATGGAATTGTTTTGTACGGAATACCATACAAACCACAATACACAGGATAAAAACTATACGTGATGTCAGGAAACAACAAAGGCTTATCATGCTTCAACAGCGCTTGAAACACGTGTGCCAGCACCTCATCAGAGCCATTACCAACAAAAACTTGGTTAACATTCAAATGATGTGTTTTGGCAATTGCGGCTTTAAGCGCGTCTGAATTTGGATCTGGATACAAACGTAACGAATCGGCAGCCTCAAGCTTAAGCGCCTCGATCACCTTTGGGCTAGGGCCATATGGATTCTCGTTGGTATTCAGCTTAACCAGATTATCTAGCTTTGGTTGCTCACCTGGCACATAAGGCGTCAACTTATGCACAACATCACTCCAGAACTTACTCATTATTTCAATCTAAACTCAGCTGATCGAGCATGCGCCTGTAAGCCTTCGCCATAAGCAAGCGTAGCTGCTACTTTACCCAAAACCTGGGCACCTGCGGATGACACCATAATCAAGCTTGAACGTTTCTGGAAATCATACACACCAAGCGGTGAAGAGAACCTTGCCGTACGTGAAGTTGGCAACACATGGTTAGGACCGGCACAGTAGTCACCCAAAGCCTCACAAGTATCGCGACCCATAAAAATCGCACCAGCATGCTTAATTTTTGGGCAGAATCCTAATGGATCCTCAATAGATAGCTCCAAATGTTCTGGCGAAATATAATTGCTAATTTCTGCGGCTTCATCTAAATCACGCACGTGAATTAGCGCACCTCTATCTGTCAATGATGTGCGAATAATATCTTTACGTGGCATCTCTTCTACTAGTTTTTCGATACTTGCACTCACTTTCTCTAAAAAGTCGGCATCTGGACTCAGTAATATTGCCTGCGCCAACTCATCATGTTCTGCTTGTGAGAATAAATCCATCGCAACCCAATCTGGATTAGTTTTTCCATCACAAATCACCAGAATTTCTGACGGACCCGCCACCATATCAATGCCCACCACACCAAATACACGACGTTTAGCTGCCGCTACATAAGCATTACCAGGGCCGACAATCTTATCCACTTGCGGCACAGTTTCTGTACCATAAGCCAAGGCGCCTACAGCCTGTGCGCCACCTATACAAAACACGCGATCAACGCCAGAAATAGCTGCCGCTGCAAGCACCAACTGATTTCTCTCGCCATTTGGCGTAGGTACCACCATAATCAACTCAAGCACACCTGCCACTTTGGCAGGAATCGCATTCATCAACACTGATGAAGGGTACGCCGCTTTGCCGCCTGGAACATACAATCCCACACGATCCAATGAAGTCACTTGCTGACCTAACAAAGTGCCGTCCGCCTCGGTATAGCTCCAAGAAGCCATTAACTGCTTCTCGTGGTACATACGCACTCTGTCTGCAGCCACTTGCAATGCTGCGCGCTGATCTGCTGGCAAGCCATTTAAAGCAGTCATTAACTCTGCTTTGCCAATTTCAAGCTCTGTCAAACTGGTAGCGCTAGTTTTATCAAAACGATTGGTATACTCAAGCACAGCAGCATCACCACGATTTTTAATATCCTTAAGGATTTTGGCGACAACCTCATCAACGCTATCATCTTGCGCAGTTTCAAATGCCAGCAACTTTTTCAACTTGTCATCAAAGTCACTATCTATAGTAGAAAATTTTCTGATTTCCATGGTTTTAGACCTATTTACTTAAATTTATTGTTTGCTAGCAATGACGTTCAAAAATGCATCCATAATTGGCTGAATTTTAGCGCGATTTAGCTTAAGAGAAGCCTGATTTACCACCAAGCGCGAGCTGATATCGCCGACTTCTTCGACTGCTTTTAGATTGTTGGCGCGCAAGGTTCCACCGGTACTCACCAAGTCCACAATAACGTCAGCCAAGCCAACCAGTGGACCCAACTCCATAGAACCATACAACTTAATCAAATCCACATGCATGCCTTTGGCTGCGAAATGCTCACGGGCAGTTTTTACATACTTAGTCACGACTTTGAGACGTGCACCGCTGCGAATCGAACCAAAATAATCAAAGTCTTCGCGCACCGCCACCATCATTTTGCATTTAGCAATCTGCAAATCAATCGGCTGATACAAGCCTTCTCCACCATGCTCATCCAGTACATCTTTACCAGCAATACCCAAGTCAGCGGCACCATATTGCACATAGGTTGGCACATCAGTGGCACGAACGATGATGAGTCGCACATCCTCACGGTTAGTTGCCAATATCAGCTTACGTGAAGATTCTGGATCTTCCAGCGCATGAATGCCTGCCGCCGCTAATAGCGGCGTCGTTTCTTCAAAAATGCGGCCTTTGGATAGTGCAATGGTAATCATTTTCTAAACTCGCTTAACATTCGCACCGAGTGCGTTAAATTTTTCTTCTAAATGCTCATAACCGCGATCCAGATGATAGATACGCTCAATTACGGTTTCACCTTTAGCCACCAAACCTGCCAACACAAGACTGGCAGAAGCGCGTAAATCGGTTGCCATCACGGTGGCGCCATCTAAAAATTCTACGCCTTTAACCAAAGCTGTATTGCCATCAATACTAATATCCGCGCCCATGCGCTGCATTTCTTGCACATGCATAAAACGGTTTTCAAAAATCGTTTCCGTCACCTTTGCCACACCTTCTGCAACTGCATTAAGCGCCATGAACTGGGCTTGCATATCGGTCGGGAAAGCTGGATGCGGCGCCGTGCGTATATTAACTGCCTTTAATTTACCATCACTTTTCACCGTAATCGTATCGGCTTCTGAGGTAACGGTCGCACCTGCTTCACGTAACTTTTCAATGACAGCATCCAGCAAGTCAGCACGTGCATTGAGCAATTTAACCTCACCGCCAGCCATTGCCGCGGCCACCATATAAGTGCCAGCTTCGATACGGTCGCATACAACATTATGTGTGGTGCCATTCAGTTTTTCTACACCCACAATCGTAATAACATCTGTACCCGCGCCGGCAATATTGGCGCCCATTTTAATAAGCATTTCAGCCAAATCCACTACTTCCGGCTCTTTAGCTGCATTCTCTAACACGGTTGTGCCTTCAGCCAGTGCTGCGGCCATCATCAGATTTTCCGTGCCAGTTACTGTCACTATATCCATGTAGTAACGAGCGCCCTGTAAACGGCGATTAGGCAAATGCAAAGTGCTCGCTTGAATGTAACCATGCGTAATGTGTATCGCAGCACCCATTGCCTGCAGGCCTTTGATGTGCAAATCAACTGGACGCGACCCAATGGCGCAGCCGCCTGGTAAAGAGACACGTGCAGTGCCGAAGCGCGCCAATAATGGACCCAACACAAGAATAGACGCACGCATGGTTTTCACCATTTCGTAAGTTGCCTCAAAAGAAGCTACATCGCTGGCATCTAATGTCACTTCGCTCGTGTTACGCGAAATTTTAACGCCCATCATATCGAGCAGCTTAATCGTGGTATCAATATCCTTTAAAGCCGCAATGCCACTCAATTTAAGTGGCGTTTCTGCTAATAAAGATGCGCATAAAATTGGCAATGCCGCGTTCTTTGCGCCAGAAATTGTCACTGTACCGTTTAGGCGATTACCACCTTGTATAATTAACTTGTCCAATTACTTAGCCGCGTTCAACAATGCTTGAAGCTCACCACTCTCATACATGGCGCGCATAATATCTGAACCGCCAACAAACTCACCATTAACATATAATTGTGGAATCGTTGGCCAATTAGCATAAGTTTTGATGCCTTCACGCACGCCTTGATCCGCCAATACATCTACCGCCACATATTGCGCATTACATGCATCTAAAATTTGCGTTGCCAAGTTAGAAAAACCACACTGAGGAAACTTCGGGCTACCCTTCATGTATAACACGACTGGGTTTTTGGTCACTGTTTCTTTAATTTGTGCTTGTACGTCCATTTGTATCTCCAATACTTTCTATATTCAATTCTTGATTAGCTGACTTGGCACTTAGTTAATACTGCCAAGTTATTGACCCAGAGATTTATTCCATTGCTCTGGAGTTAAGGTTTTCATTGATAACGCGTGAATTTCTGCCCGCATCCTATCGCCCAATGCGGCGTAAACCAGTTGATGCTGCTGCACCATACTCTTGCCGTTAAATGCAGCACTGACAATGACTGCCTCAAAATGAGTTCCATCATCACCAAGCACCTTAATATAGTCACAGGCTAAACTTTGCGTAATATACGCTTCCAACTGTTGTGCACTTAACACCTTTTTGCCACCTTTGACTTTACGTCTTTTAATTTATGCTCTTAATTTATAGCCAGATTTTAACATTTTTAGCGTTAGCCATGCTAACACTAAGAACGACGTACCAACGATGGACAAACTGATCAGCGGCGACACGTCACCTTTGCCAAAAAAGCCATAACGGAAACCGTCAATCATGTAAAAAAAAGGATTAAGTTGTGACACCTTTTGCCAAAAAGGTGGCAAAGAATGTATTGAGTAAAATACGCCTGAAAGAAACGATAACGGCATAATAATAAAGTTCTGAAAAGCCGCCATCTGATCAAACCGGTCAGCCCAGATACCGGCAATAATGCCAAACGTACCCAACAAGGCACTACCAAAGAAAGCAAAGGCAAATATCAACCAGGGATTAGCTATCGGTAAAGCAATAAACCACATGGCGATTAAATAAATGCAAAGACCAACGACCAGTCCGCGAATAATTGCCGCCAATAAAAAAGCCATAAAAAACTGAAAGTGCGTAAGCGGAGTTAATAATACAAATACCAGATTACCCATCACTTTAGACTGAATAAGACTAGATGAGCTATTCGCGAAGGCGTTTTGCAGCACCGACATCATAATCAGGCCGGGGATTAAAAACGCCGTATACGGTACCCCGTCATATACCTGCACGTGCCGCTCCAACACATGCGAGAAAATCAGCAAATATAATAAAGCGGTAATCACTGGTGCAGCAACGGTTTGAAATGACACGCGCCAAAAACGTAACAACTCTTTTTTGAATAGTGTCCAAGGCCCTCTGAATTCACTACTAATCAACGCAAGCTTAGTCATTTTGATTACCTACCAATGACAAAAAGACATCTTCCAAGTCGGCTTCATTCAATTGCATGTCAATCACCTTAATGTTTGCTTCACGCAACGCCGACAACACAAATTCAATTTGCACCATGTCGTGCAACGCAAATGTGAAAGCGCCCTTTTCCTGACTACGGAGTAAAGGCTGTATGCTTGCAGGTAGATTAACGTCACCTAAAATCAGGCGCAACTGCTTACCTGCAAATTTATTCAGCAAATTAGCCGTACTGTCTAACGCAACAATTTTGCCCTGCTTCATCATTGCAACACGGCTACATAAAGCTTCTGCCTCTTCGAGATAGTGTGTGGTCAAGATAATGGTATGACCATCACGATTGAGTTTTTTGATGAACTCCCACAACATTTGACGTAGCTCGACATCAACACCTGCAGTCGGCTCATCTAGAACAATCACAGGCGGCTTATGCGCCAATGCTTGTGCTATGAGCGCTCGTCGCTTCATGCCGCCAGAAAGCCTGCGCATATTGGTATGCGCTTTATCTGAAAGCCCTAAACCTTCGAGAATTTCATCTACCCAAGCATCATTCTCTGGCCCACATCCAAAATATCCAGCCTGAAATCGCAACATCTCACGCACATTAAAGAATGGATCAAAGACAAGCTCTTGCGGCACCACCCCCAACAGTTTTCGCGCTTGCTGGTATTGCTGCACAACATCAAAACCCATCACGGAAATATCACCCGTACTAGGCTTAATCAGACCAGCAAGAATGTTGATTAAAGTGGATTTTCCCGCACCATTTGGACCCAGTAAGGCAAAAAACTCGCCTTGCTCTACAGTAAGATCCACACCATTGAGCGCATGCAATCCACCAAAACTTTTATGTATGCCATTGATTTGGATTGCTGGTTTCATTTTGAATTTAGTTCACTTGAAATGGACTCGGAATATTTCTTTTCGAGATCGTGCGCAGAATGATGAAAATCTAAACTAGTAGAAACTGCAATAATTACGAATACACCAGTTTAAGATGAAGTCTACTTAATTTGCACTCAATGGAATAAACGCCGTGACCCCATAGAGTGCCGCCAAACTGGATAAATTCTCAGGCATATTCATAAATGTCACACTGCAACTTGACTCAGCCGCACGACGTTGCCATTCCATGATTAAACTAAGTGCTGCAGTATCCACATCGGTAACGCCTGAAAAATCTATAACAGTTGAACCTGTCATAGAAAGTGCGCTACTTTTTAACAAAAGCGCATTGGCATTATCCATCAACAGCTCACCGGAGACCTGCCACTGATTTTCTTGCTGAGTAATAGCGTTCATACTAAATATGTTATTAAGCTTTTAAGTAAAGCTTAAAGCCTTTTTAAGTTAAGCCTGCCGCTTTGTTTTTGTCAGCCAATTTCTTATTCAGGCTATCAATCCCATTCTGGCGAATTTCATTACTAAATTGACTGCGATAGTTGGTCACCAAACTCACACCCTCAATCACGATATCATAAACTTTCCAGCCATTTTCAGTCTTAATCAAGCTGTAATCCACGCCAACTGGTGGGCCACCTGCCTGTATAATTTGCGTTCTCACACTGGCACTTTTTCCATCAGGCTCATTGTGCAGTGGCTTGTATTCAATCACTTGATTTTTATACTTGCCTAGCGCAGAAGCATATGTTCGCAGCAATAGAGTACGAAACTCCTTCTGAAAGCTAGTTTGCTGTTCCGGTGTAGCGGTTCTCCAGTTTTTGCCAAGCACCATGTGGCTTACGCGATCAAAATCAAAATTAGGCAATATTTTTGCCTCAACCACTGCATACAATTGATGCTGGTTACCAGCCTGGATTTCTTTATCGTTTTTGATAATCGTTAATACTTCATCCGCCGTTTGTTTGACGAGTACGTCTGGCGGGGTTTCCGCATTCGCAATGCCAAAAAATGCAAACAAACTAACCAGCAGGCTAGCGCTAACTAAAAATTTAAAAAATGACTTCATTGGATACCTTTAACTGATGCGTTACAACCAAACAACACCCTTACATTAAGTTACTTAAATACTAACGGCCTATAAAGCTATAACCAACTAGAACGGTGCTGCACCCAATTCCGTTGACTTAGCCTTAGTTGCCTTTGAATTTGACCCATCATCAGACTTATCGTCTGATTTATTTTCTGAAGCTTTGCTAAACAAAAATTGGCTTATCATTTTCTCTAGCACAACAGCATCTTGTGTTTTTATAATTTTATCACCATTTTTCAATGTATCTTCATCACCACCGGCCTCAAGGCCTACATACTGCTCGCCCAACAAACCAGCGGTATATATATTCGCAAATGTATCTTTTGGGAAAGGATAACGCTTATCAATATTAATCTTTACAATCGCTTCATACTTACTCGAATCAAAAGTAATACTATCTACGCGCCCCACAACAACACCTGCGCTTTTTACAGGCGCATGCGGCTTTAAGCTACCAATATTCTCAAAAGCTGCGCTAACACTATAAGTATCTCCGATTTTACTCGAAGTTAAATTTCCGACCTTCATGGCAAGGCCTAGCAATGCAGCAACACCTAGTGCCACAAAGATTCCTACCCATAAGTCTATTGTTGTTCTATCCACTTAACACCCCCTCAATTTACACATTCTTAATTTTCAGGTCTTTGTATTGCTCTAAACTTCAAGCATAAAAGACGTTAAAATAAAATCTAAAGCCAACACCGTCAGCGATGAAATGACGACAGTACGCGTAGTCGCACGACTTACACCCTCGGCTGTAGGCGGGGCATCATAGCCCTCAAACAAAGCAATCATGGTACACGCCACGCCAAATACGATACTTTTAATCACGCCATTAACAATATCTAACCTAAAATCTACATTTGCCTGCATTTGCGACCAAAATGCACCATCATCTACACCAATCAAGGGCACCGCGACTAAATAGCCACCTAAGATACCTACCATAGAAAATAGGGAAGCTAATATTGGCATAGAAATCACACCTGCCCAGAAGCGAGGTGCAATTACGCGAGCAATTGGATTCACTGCCATCATTTCCATTGCAGAAAGCTGTTCCGTCGTTTTCATCAAACCGATTTCCGCAGTGATGGCAGTACCAGCACGCCCAGCGAACAATAGTGCCGTCACCACAGGCCCTAATTCGCGAACCAGTGACAGTGCAACTAAAACACCGATCGCCTCAGATGAGCCATATTTTTGCAAAGTGTTATATCCCTGCAATGCCAGCACCATCCCCACAAAGAATGCAGACACGATAATAATCAACAACGACATTACGCCCGTGGAATAAACCTCGCGCAATGTAAGGTTGAACCGACGAAAACTCTCACCAGAGTAAACAAGTGTCAGAAAAAAGAGTCTCGCACCCGCCCCCAAACGCCAAGTACGCTCTATCATCCGGCTGCCAATCCCGCGTAACGTCCGAATAATACTGATATGTAGAGTTGATTTAATCATTTGCTTGTTTGAATGGTGGTTAATTTGGCTAGTTGCTATTTAACTGAGACTCGACCCAGCAACTCGGACTGATAGTTTTTTGCAGCATAATGAAATGGTACTGGGCCATCTTTCTCACCATGCACGAACTGATGCACAAAAGGCAATGTAGACTGCATCAAATCATCCGGCGTTCCTTCCGCAACCACTTCACCATTCGCCACAAAATAAACATAGTCCGCAATCATAAATGTTTCTTTCACATCATGTGACACGATAATAGAAGTAGTACCGAGCGCATCATTCAAAGTTCTAATCAAATCGCAAATCACGCCCATTGTTATGGGATCTAAACCAGCAAAAGGTTCATCGTACATAATAATATTAGGGTCTAATGCTATTGCACGCGCCAAGGCAACGCGCCTTGCCATACCGCCAGAAAGCTCTGTCGGCATTAAAGCATGCGCACCACGCAGACCAACCGCATTAAGTTTCATCAGCACCAAATCCCTAATCATGGATTCAGGCAAGTCCGTCAATTCACGCATAGGGAATGCGACATTATCAAACACGGACAAGTCGGTAAATAGCGCGCCATGCTGAAATAACATGCCCATTTTACGACGCAGCTTATAGATTCCATCACGGTCTTGCTTATGTACCACATCACCATCGACACGCACCTCACCCTTGCTCGGCCGAATCTGCCCACCAATCAAGCGCAACAGAGTGGTTTTACCGCTGCCGCTACCGCCCATAATCGCCACGACTTTACCGCGTGGAAAGACCATGTTAATGCCTTTATGCAATACACGGCCTTTGTAACCAAAGGAAAGATTGTCGATTTCTACTATATTGGGGGTCATGGATAGATTAGTGATATTGATAGACTTTTGTATATTTTCTACTAGGACAACATTCTAAAACAATTTTGCATCTAAGCAAGCAGTTAAATGCTTTACATTCGAATTGATTTATTTAAAAACAGACATTTAAAAAGCCCGACCAGCGGGCTTTTTAAACTTACACATTCAAACTTCCTTGCACACTTAAAAAGCCATACAAACCACATAAGGACTAGAATCCAATACATTATCATTAGTCAACCCTATGCTAATAGTACCTTTTGTCACTACACGTACCGAGCCTGTTTGTGTATTTCCGTCATCTAAAGTCGTATCAAGTTGTTTTGCAAACTTACCCAGAACACCTTCGGAGCAAATTATAAAAGCACCTGATATACCCCCATTCACACCGCTCAATACGGTAACGGCTGTATTTCCAACAACACTTGAAACACCGATTCTGCCACCATCTGCATTTGTTGGATAATAATTAGTATCCGTCACAGCCGTAGGTCCTGCGGCTAAACCAGCCAATCTTACGTGTTGCCAAAACATAGCAGATTCAGTTTTACCATCTTCTGAATCATATGCGCCTTCAATTACACCATTACCCTGAGCTCCAGAGGTCGCCAGAACACCTCCTGTAAGGTGCTTATCGGCAGATTTATCATCACCAGGCAATGCTTTATATTTGTCTTGATATCCATAAATATAGACTTGAATATTCTTAAAATCACCTGCCATGTTTTTAACTTTAGCGCTATTAATCAACTCCTGACCCTTTAACACGCCGCCTAAGAGCAAGCCAATAATGACCAGCACAATTGCCAACTCAATTAATGTAAAACCTGTTTGTTGTTTTTTCATTTAGTTCCCCGAACCATGATATGTAATTTAAGGCACTCTAACTTAAAATCGATACCTTATCGTCAGAATATACTATGCAAATTTCATTCCAACCAACATTTGGTTGGTTTTAACCTAATTTGCTATTGTTTACCTAAAATTTATTAGATTTTTTAAAGAATCTCACATTGCAACCGTCAAATAACGAACAATTGTGTTCAAAACTTAACGCCTCCACCTACTGCATTTCACTTCCCTATCAACAATATCCGCATTAATTTAGAGATTAAAATACAATACCATACAAATTGAGTCATTTCCCAACCCACTAGTGAGCCCATGCTTTATGCCAGCCTCATTCAATATTTTTCGCCGCACTTTCAATAACACAGACTCTTTGATGGCATTGATGATTTTATCATTGCACACCTTGCTGACCTTAGGCGAGACAAAGCAGCTTTATCCTGCTTTATTTTTATGCCACTACGGCTTGTTTTTATTGTGGCAACCCGTCATGCGACAATCAAAATCACTATCATGGCGCGCTGTCTTGATGATTATCGCAGGCGCTGCCTTCGCCATGTTTTATATCAATTGGTGGGGAATCGCTTTTTGGATTGCCGGCTTATTTTCTCTTATCGGAGGGCGTGTTTTTGCAACTGAGCCTACCAGTTCCAAACTACCAAAAATGCTTGCCGCAACCTACCTGCTTTCAGTACTACTCCTATGGGTGGTACCAAACCTGCTACAGGTTAAAGATGATTTAGCCGCTACTGAACTCTTGGTCACATACGTTTTACCATTACTGCCTCTTGCTATTTTATTTTTGTCTACCAAAAATAAACCGGATAACCAAACACCGAATCTCGACTTTTTTTATACCTTACTCCTTTTCTTGCTGACCTTAATCGTGATTCTAGGCAGTTTTGCCTTAGGCATTATTTGGAAAATTCAATACATTCAATTACTGGCTATCACCGTATTTAGTTTAGCGGCTATTCTGGTTGCCATTAGCTGGCTTTGGAATCCAAGCGCCTCATTTTCTGGCTTAGAACTGCTCATGTCCCGTTATTTGCTAAGCTTAGGATTGCCTTTTGAGCTATGGATTAGAAAAATATCGGAATATCTGGAAAGCGAGAAAACTGCCGAAAACTTTATGCACGCCGCCATACTCGAATTAGCGACGCTTAATTGGGTTAGCGGGCTTAGCTGGGAAACGGCTAATAGCAATCAACATACAGGCAAAACAACGCCTTATATTTCTCATTTCAGCTTTGAACAACTTCAACTCACCCTCTACTCGCACTGGGAGCTTAGTCCAGCCATGTATTTACATGCACAACTACTGACTCAGATATTAAGTGAGTTTTATGTAGCTAAACGCCGAGAAGAAACCGTTAGCCAAAATACTTATATGCAATCGTTGTATGAAACAGGTTCACGCCTGACGCATGACATTAAAAATATTTTGCAATCACTTGGAACGCTATCCGCGGCGGCGGCACTATCTAAAGACACCAACGATGATGCAAAACTGGTTGAGCTGATTAAAAAGCAACTACCAAGACTGAGCCAACGTTTAAGTAGCACGCTCAATAAGCTAGAGCAACCAAGTATGGAGAAGAAACACCAGTTGCTAATAGCTTCTTGGTGGCAACACTTTAAGCAACTCAACACTTCCAATCAAGTGCAGTTTGATGCCCCAGAAAACTTCCCTAAAACAAACATAGATGCGGACATGATGGATAGCATCGCTGACAATCTACTGCAAAATGCGCTTGAAAAAGCAAAGCAGGAGGCCGACATCAAGATTAAAGTTACTTTGTGCAACACACCACACTTTTGTTTAGATGTCACTGACACCGGCTCAGCAATCCCCGAAATGATTGCTGCTCGATTGTTTAAGTCGCATATCAACTCTGACAACGGCTTAGGGGTTGGGCTTTATCATGCGGCTCAGCAAGCAACGCAATCTGGCTTTCAACTATCCTTAGTGGAGAACCGCAGTGGCGAAGTGCGCTTTAGACTAGAGGCGCTACCTATCGACAACTTGTCTGCCAACTAAAAAAACGGCTGCCAGAATTGCTTCTGCAACCGTTTCACAAATTAAACGATTAACTTAAAGCGTACCGTATGAATGCAACCCGCTTAAGAACATATTCACGCCCAAAAATGCAAATGTAGTCACAATTAGACCAATTAGTGCCCACCATGCCAATACTGGACCACGCAAACCTTTTACCATGCGCAGATGTAACCATGCCGCATAGTTAAGCCACACAATCAGCGCCCATGTTTCTTTAGGATCCCAACTCCAATAACCGCCCCATGCCTCAGCCGCCCACATCGCCCCCAGAATGGTAGCAATAGTAAAGAAGGCAAAACCTACTGCAATCGCCTTGTACATTAGATCATCCAACACATCTAAAGCGGGTAAACGCGAAACCAACACATTTTTACTAGCCAGCAAGTATGCACTAGCCACCATCGCCGCTAATGAAAAAGAACCATACCCAACAAAATTAGCTGGGACGTGTATTTTCATCCAATATGATTGCAATGCAGGTACTAGCGGCTGAATATTATTGGCATGACGGTCAAACGTGTACCAAAGAATAAAGCCCACCGCAGCATTCACCACCAGCAACACAAACCCACCAAGCTGCTTGGTATTAAAACGCTGCTCATAGTGCAAATAAAGCAATGCAGTAATCAGGCAAAATAAAATAAACACTTCATACAAGTTACTGATTGGAATATGACCCACATCTGGCGCAATTAAGTAAGACTCGTACCAACGCACCATCAAACCAACAAAGCCCATTAATGCTGCGCTCCACGTAAGTGCAGTAGCCACTGACCCAGCGAACACTGAGCGCTTATATAGCGCAAACCAATAAGTCGTCATTGCAAGCACAAACAATACGTTCATCCACATAATCGCAGATTGGCTGGAAATCAGAAACTTAAGTAAAAAAACCTGTGTGGCGCGTGCTTGATCGCCATGATACAAACTGATTGAAAACAAACTGACCAACCCAACGCCCAGCACCAATTTACCCAACGACTTCCATTGCCAGCCCAAATAACTGAACAGAACCATCGCGCCAAATAAAAAACCTGTTTCGTATATATCCATGTATTTGGCATATTTGGTATAAGCGAATATTGAACCTGCCACAAGAATGATTGCATATAGCCAATCTTGCCAGTTTAGGCGTTGTAATAATGATTTTGACTGGTAATCAAGCATATTGGTATTCATGTTAAATCCTTAAGCTAACAAGCCTTTAAGCTGCTCGCGATATAAATTGAATTCTTGTTCAAAATCTAAATTCTTACGGTTTGATGACATTGCAAAATGCACTTGCTGACCGTCCGGATTCAGCAGCAACCAAATGCGGCGCTCACGAATATACATCATAGAGAAAATACCCAGCACCAATAAAATTGAACCTAAATATACCCACTTTTCACCAGGAGACTTTGTGAGTTGCAAACCACTAGCCTGTTTATGCTCAAACTGATCAAGTTGTAAAAAATATGGCGTGCCATAAAAGAACATGTCACTGAATGCATTTAGACTATCTTGAACTAACGCTTGTGTATCAGCGTTGTTGACTAGCTCTGGCTTTTTATTTGCGACCAAGCTCATATTATAAGCTTCGAATGCGGCAAGATGAATCATCTTGATGTAAGTTTGAGCGGCGACTACACGATCATTTTCCGGTACATTCTTCTCAATTACCTTGGCCAACTGGTTATACCCTCCTTGAGCAAAGGTGCGCATTAACTGCTGTACACTATCTTCAAACTGTTTATTAACAGCCGCATTTTTATTATTTGGGATAGCAGTGCTTGCCATGCGATGCGCGATTTCAGGGTATTTAGACGCATCCAGCATCGTGGCTCTAAAACGCATAAAACCATTGAGCGTCAAGTCGTCATCCACTGGAATGCGCAAGTAGCGAAAGTCTTCTTGCACGGTTTCGCGCATACCCGCCAAAAAGTAGTGCTTGCCATCTATTTGCAGTGGCTGCATGTAATTCACATACTCTTTAGCTTGGCCTTGCGCATCACGCAACTTGTAAGTGACATTAGGGCCAACGTTATGCGGCTTACCTCTACCATCCGGAGATAAGTTGATAATATTGAATTTACGAAAATCGTTGTATTCAACGGTTAAAGCATCAGCACCATTACCCAATGAGCCTTTTTGAAAAATCGCGCCATTTAATGTTTGAGGTTGAAGGTCTGTGGAGAGTAAATTCCACACTTTAAAATTCAGTTTGGTACCACCATCCTGAAAGTCAGACTGGTAAATTGCAATACCTTTGTAGGTCAGCGGATGATTAACGCTGATCGTTTTAGTGATGGGCGCTTTCAACTCAGGATCGGTGATAACAATATCGCTCTCAAACGATTTGGGCTGACCTGTGGCGTAATGCTCAATGCGGAAGTCTTTTAGAGCAACTCTGAACGGTAACTCTTGCACAAGATACCCATCACGAACGCGCACAAATGCCACGTTATCACTCGTACCTTCCGGCAAGGTCATATTTGCACGAAAAGAAGGGTTGCTTGTACTTAACCGGCTAATTGCCGGCACTTTTGACTCGGGAATATCCAGCGTTTCAATACGCTTTAGCCCTAACATTTCCTGCACTTTAAATGGCAAGTTACCATCCAGCAAACCACCAAACAGAATAACCACCATCGCTACATGCGTAAAAATATATCCTAAACGCTGATGCGTGCCCGCCTTTGCAGCAATAAGCTCGCTGCCATCGTTGTGCTTTCTAACCTTGTATTTAAAGCCTTTAGCTTGTAAAAATAAGCCAAGTTGCTGCTTGGTATTTTCTAAGCTGGCGCTTGATTTAAACGTTACCTGATGACTAAACGCATTGAGTGATTTTTCTGTCACATGCTCCTTAAATGCACGCCACTCCCGAATCATCAATGGGCTATTTCGATAGATACAAAGGCTCGTGGACAACACCAGAAACAGTAAAATAACTAGAAACCAGCCTGTATGGTAAACATCGTATAGCCCTAAGGTTTCAAAAAAATTGAACCAGAACTGACCGAATTTGATGATGTAGTTTTCATAAGGCTCATTCTGCTTAAGCACAGTGCCAATAATGGATGCAATACCCAATACAGTAAGCAGGCTTACTGCAAAGCGCATTGAACTCATCAGATCAAGAATTTTTTTAGATGTGGAGTGTTTAGGATTCAAAATATAAGGTGTTCAAAAAATGTGTCATCAGAAAGTGATATTCAGAATATTAGATTCAAAATACACGGGGTATGAGACTGGTGTGAATGACTGGATTTTCGACTGTCCGGCAATAAAAATAGTTGCAAAAATAAAGGGCGGCATAAGCCACCCCTTTTGTTCAGCAGCTACTTTAAGGCAACGCGTTAACGTAACCCTTGAATATAATCAGCAACTGCAGCCATTTCTGCATCACTCATTTTGCCTGCAATATCCATCATCATCGGTGCATTAGCACGTTCACCAAGACGGAAGCTTCTTAATTGTGCCAGTACATAATCAGCGTTCTGACCTCTTAAACTTGGAAATTGCTTAGGTAAGCCCAAACCATTTGCACCATGACATGCAGCACATGCTGGCACACTGGTAGCAGCAACACCACCACGATAGATTTTTTCACCCAATGAACCAACGCCATTAGTTTTTGCTTTGCCTAAAACCAATGCTTTAGCTGAAAAATAAGCCGCTAAATTTTTGATATCTTCATCACTTAACATTGAAGCCATACCAGACATCACGGCGTTAGCGCGCTTACCTGATTTAAACTCCGTCAGTTGTTTTTCAAGGTATTCAGGATGTTGGCTTGCCAATTTAGGGTTCAACGTAATCACACTATTGCCATCCGCCGTATGGCATGCCGCGCACACTGTGTTTACAATTTGTTCTGCAGATTTTTTCTCTACAACAGGCGCGCTAGCCGCTGCCTTTTCTGCGGCAACTGCATTCATAGAAAAACCAACACTCAATACTAACCAAGCTAGATGACGAAATTGCATTACTGCTCCCAAATCTAAAATTTACAATTCTGAATGACCATTTAGCCCATTTTAAATACGCTAAATGACACATACCTATGCGACTAATCTAAATTATTCAATCAATTAACTTGCTATTTTAGCTAAAAACCCCTATTCGTGATAGCATTTTTCACTGTTGTTTATACTGATGTTAATACTGGATTCCAATGCCTCTGTTTCAAAATGCCGCTTTTCATATTTCAGCCCACCATCTGCGTGACTTGCCGCCTGCCAGTGGCATCGAAGTTGCCTTTGCTGGGCGCTCTAACGCTGGAAAATCCAGTGCGCTAAATACACTGGCCAACCATAACCGTCTGGCATTCGTCAGCAAACAGCCAGGCCGCACACAACTCATCAACTTTTTCACACTGGGAAATGATAGGCATCTAGTTGACTTACCGGGCTATGGCTATGCCAAAGTACCTGAAGCCATGCGTGCCCATTGGCAAAACGTGCTAGCACGTTATTTAAGTGAGCGCACAAGCTTAGGTGGATTGGTATTGGTCATGGATAGCCGCCACCCGCTCACACCACTAGATCGCCAAATGCTAGATTGGTTTTGCCCAAGCGGCAAGCCTGTACATGTCTTGTTAACCAAATCAGACAAACTTTCACGCGGTGAAGCAAGCTTGACGTTAAACCGTGTACGCAAAGAGCTGATTGAAACTTGGGGTAACCATTATCACAGCGAATGCACCATACAACTATTCTCAAGCCTGAAGAAACAAGGCGTCGAAGAGGCTGAGATGGTCATTGGCAAGTGGTTATTTGCGGAAGAACCTGAGAATTTAAGCGAGTAACTACAACTAAATCGGCTCTGCTGCCTGACTGTCCAAACAGGCGTGGTAGTAGCGCTGATTTCTTAATCTACATTTGTTTGGGCAATTTTACTTGCGCCTAAACACCATATCCCAAACCCCATGTCCAAGCTTTAAGCCGCGATTTTCAAACTTGGTAAGTGGTCTATAACTCGGCTTCTCTGCGTAATCTTGCGCAGTATTTTGCAGTTGTGGTTCAGCTTTCAATACATCCAACACCCATTCAGCATACTCTTGCCAGTCCGTTGCCACGTGCAGATAGCCGCCAACTTTCAGTTTGGTACATAACAATTTCACAAACTCAGCTTGTATCAAGCGGCGCTTGTGATGGCGCTTTTTATGCCAAGGATCTGGGAAGAAAATATGTACGCCATCTAAACTGGCATCCGGCAGCATATTTTGCAACACCTCCACAACATCATGCTGAATCACACGAATATTAGTGAGCCCAAGCCCTTCAATCAACTTAAGCAATGCACCAACACCGGGCGTATGTACTTCAGCCGCCAAGAAGTCACACTCTGGTAAAGTTTGCGCAATTTTTGCGGTGGTTTCACCCATGCCAAAACCAATTTCCAGAATCTTTTTACTTTCGGTACGGTTAAATCGCGCACTTAAATCAAGCACTTCTGGCATATAAGTAACGCCAAATTTAGGCAAGCCCGTTTCAAGCGCACGCGCCTGACCTTTGGTTAAACGGCCTTGGCGTAGCACAAAACTGCGGATGCGACGTTGTGCTAATTCTTGATCATCAACAACTGGATTTGATAGTGCTTCTGTATTATTTAATTCATTCATGCTGCGCATTATACTTTAGAGGCGTGTTTCAGTGAATTTTAGAGCGCGTGAGATTTATCACCAGAGGAAAAACCTATCAAGGGCTCTTCAATATTTTTACTCAAGGCTATTACCTTAAATAAATCACCCATTTCTGAAGGTGATAGCAACTTTTGCGCTGCTGCAGCTAATGGCGCATAGCGTGCCATGTCATGTGGCGACACTTGCGCCATGATATCTAATATACCGCTGTTCATCAAAAACTGGGCTTGACTACAGTAACCACCAAGCTCTAAGCCATTACTGACGCCGGCATGGGCGATGCTTGTAAAATCAACATGCGCGGTTATATCTTGCAGACCAATATTAATGAGAGGGTCTATATGCGCATAATGTTGGTAGTGGCACATCATCGTGCCAAGATTACGCTGCGGGTGATAGTACTCACGAGCAGAGAAGCCATAATCAATCATTAAAATAATACCCTGCTGTAACATATTCGCCAGACTAGCAATCATACCGCAGGCTGCTGGGCAAACCTCAGTGATATAGTCTACAGGCAGGTTGAGTGCTTGCACCATATCAAATAAATCTTGCTTGTGCTCGAATGGCATGATTTTGTCTTTCCAAGCAAAACTATCTTGCGCAAACACCACTCCTCGCTCACATAAACCTTGCGGTGTTGCATGCACAACATGCACAGGAATTGCATCCAAGACTTCATTTCCAATGACAACACCCTCAAACATTGCCGGCAATGCATCAAGCCACATAACACGCTGAAGAGTATCTTGAGGCAACTTCTTATTCAACCATTCACGCTGAATTTCACGCAAGTGATCGCTCACCTCAAGTATAAAATAATGATTTGGCAATACATCTAATTCCGCCAGCGTCAACAATAAATCAGCCGCTAACTTCCCTGTACCTGCACCTAACTCAAGCACATTGCCATGCGTCATACGTAAAACCTGTGCTATTTGATTCGCGACGGTTTGCGCAAACAGCGGCGAAATCTCTGGTGCTGTAACAAAATCTCCACCTGTACCGAACTTTTGACTGCCGGCGCTGTAATACCCTAGTCTAGGCGCATAAAGTGCCAACTGCATAAATTGGAAAAAGTCTATCCAACCGCCAGCCTGCACGATGTTCTGTTGAATCAGATCAACAAGTTGCTGACTATGCTCTTGGGCTTCTAATGATGGTGTGGGTAATGTACTCATGAGTTAGATTATAATGACTAATTCCACTTCGCAACAGAAACGAAGGCGACGTTACTGTTGCCGCGCTAGCGCTATCGATAATTTAGCGAATTAAAATATCAACCAATATTGGATAAAGCATTGCAAACAAAAGTCGCAAATAAAGTGGTGTTCATTACAGGTGGCGCAAAGCGTGTAGGCGCAGCCATTTGCCGCATGCTACATGCTGAAGGCTTTGACCTAATGATTCACTACAACAACTCTCTCAAGGAGGCGCGTGCCTTGCAGGCAGAGCTTAATTTGCAAAGAGCAAATTCCGCCGCAATTATTCAAGGTGATTTACTTAACATCACCGCCATACCGCACTTACTAAGCGAAACAATTAATCATTTTGGCCGATTAGATGTGCTGATTAACAACGCGTCCACCTATTACCCCAGCGAAATAGGCGAAATTGATGAGGCCAAATGGCAGGATCTCATAGGCAGCAATTTAAAGGCGCCATTGTTTCTATCTCAGGCTGCGGCACCTGAATTGCGCAAAAATTATGGCTGCATCGTCAACATTACCGATATGCATGTTGAACGCCCCAAAAAGGGCTACATTATTTATAGTGTTGCTAAAGCCGGCCTAGTCACCCTCACGAAATCATTAGCCCATGAACTAAGCCCAGAGGTGCGTGTAAACGCGGTAGCGCCTGGCCCAGTACAATGGCCTGAAGGTAATCTTGAGTTTAATGAAATATATCGCCAACGCGTGATCAACCAAACATTACTTAAACGCGTCGGCGAAGCTGAAGATGTTGCGAAAGCCGTCAAATTCTTAATTACCGATGCCCCATTTATTACAGGCCACATACTAGCTGTAGATGGCGGCAGGTCTCTCAATTTTTAGAAAATCCATCCAAGAACCTCATGATTAAACACTTACCAGCTAACCATTCCAACAACTTTATCAAGTTGCGCAATAGCTTAATCAGCTCAACGGGTAAAGCTATTGGCGACTACAACATGATTGAAGAAGGCGATACCGTATTAGTATGTATGAGTGGCGGCAAAGATTCGCATGCCATGCTGATGATACTGCTCGCGCTACAAGAACGCGCGCCAATCAACTTCAAGCTGATTGCCATGAATCTGGATCAGAAGCAGCCTGGTTTCCCAGCAGATATTTTGCCTGCCTATTTTGAGAAACTAGGTATTGATTATCGTATTGTCAATGCAGACACGTATTCAATTGTGAAAGAAAAAATCCCTGAAGGAAAAACCACATGCTCACTTTGCTCACGTCTGCGTCGTGGCGTGATTTACACAACAGCAAAAGAACTAGGTGCCAATAAAATCGCACTTGGCCATCACCGTGACGACATTGTGGAAACACTGTTCTTAAATATGTTTTTTGGTGCAAAAATGAAAGCCATGCCACCAAAACTTGCCACCAACGACAAGCAGAATATTGTGATTCGCCCATTGGCATATTGCAGTGAAAAAGATATCGCCAGTTACGCTAGACAAATGGAGTTTCCAATCATCCCATGCGATTTATGCGGTAGCCAGGAAAACCTACAACGTCAAAAAGTAAAAGAAATGCTGCAAGTCTGGGAGCGCGAGCAGCCCGGTCGTATCAACAATATATTCCGCGCCATCGGCAACGTTGAACCTTCACATTTAGCCGATTTCAATTTATATGACTTTAAGAATTTAAGTCAGGCCAAGGCTGAAGATGATGATCCACTATTTGGTGACATTGCTAATGAAGGCGCAGCTTTAAGCTTGTCAGGTAACTATGGAACAAAAATTGAGTTTGTCAGGAATACCTAATTAGCCCATCAAATTACGTGAATAGTTAATATTAAAAGAATACTTGCACTTTTAGATATAGACTTATTGTCTAACAACCATTTACCTTGCTATTATCCAAGCTATTGTATTAGCAACCCATTTTACACACCCCTTTACCCTAGGCATTCATGTCCAAACTGTTAATTGTTGAATCACCATCTAAAGCAAAAACGCTGAAAAAATATCTTGGAAGCGACTTTGAGGTACTCGCATCTTATGGGCATGTGCGCGACTTAATTCCTAAAAATGGTGCCGTTGATACTGCTGATAATTTCGCTATGAAATACGAAATTATCGACCGCAACAGCAAACACGTAGACGCAATCGCCAAAGCCGTTAAGAGCGCAGAAAGCATCTATCTCGCAACCGACCCGGACCGCGAAGGTGAAGCAATTTCATGGCACATTGCCGAGATTCTGAAATCCAAAAACTTACTGAAAAACAAGCTCATGAAGCGTGTGGTGTTTCATGAAATTACTAAAAGTGCCGTAGAGCACGCCATTGCCGAGCCCCGCGACATCTCTATGCCGATGGTCAATGCCCAGCAAGCGCGCCGCGCCTTAGATTATCTGGTCGGTTTTAACTTATCGCCATTGCTATGGAAAAAAATTCGCCGAGGCCTATCAGCAGGACGTGTGCAAAGCCCAGCGCTACGCCTTATCGTTGAGCGTGAGCTAGAAATTGAAGCCTTTAAATCACAAGAATACTGGTCTATTCATCTGGATGCTTTAAAGCATCAGCATGGCTTCAGCGCAAAACTGGTGCAACTCAATAACCAGAAGGTAGAACAGTTCACGGTCATCAATCATGACCAGCAAACAGATATTGTAGGCAAACTACTTCTTGCCAGTGCTGGTAAGACCACCGTTTCACGCGTTGAGAAAAAACAACGTAGTCGTAGCCCAGCCGCACCGTTTACCACTTCAACATTGCAACAAGAGGCTGTACGTAAACTCGGCTTCACCACATCACGTGCCATGCGCGTTGCCCAGCAACTCTATGAAGGTGTAGACGTAGGCACAGGCACTGTGGGTTTGATTACCTATATGCGTACCGACTCATTTAGCATTGCAACTGAAGCGGTAATGCAAATCCGTGATTACGTGAAAAAGAATTTTGACGCAGAATATTTGCCAAAATCACCTGTCATGTACAAAACCAAGTCTAAAAGTGCGCAAGAGGCGCATGAGGCGATTCGCCCTACGGACATTACCCGGACACCGACGCAAGTCCGCCAGTATCTGACTGATGAGCAATTCAAGCTCTATGAAATGATTTGGAAGCGTGCGCTGGCCTGCCAGATGTCTCCCGCTAAATTTGACGCAGTGAGTGTCGATCTCAGCGTTGGTAGCGATGCAAATTTGTTCCGCGCCACCGGTCAGACCATGGTATTTGCCGGTTTTATCGCCGTCTACATGGAAGGCAATGACGATGAAGAAGAAGAAGGCGAAAGCAAATTGCCAAACCTTGAAACTGGTGAGGTCTTGGCAGTTGAAAAAATATACGGCGACCAACATTTTACTGAGCCACCACCACGTTACTCTGAAGCTAGTCTGGTTAAGATTCTAGAAGAGTATGGCATTGGCCGCCCCTCAACTTACGCCAGCATCATTAGTACGCTGCAAGACCGTGAATACGTACTGCTGGATAAAAAACGCTTTACACCTACAGACGTAGGTCGCGTTGTAAATAAATTTCTAACAGAACACTTTACCAAATATGTCGATTATGACTTTACGGCAAACATGGAGAATGCGCTGGATAGCGTAGCTGAAGGTGAGCGTGAATGGGTGCCGTTAATGGCAGAGTTCTGGCAAGGCTTTAACCAACAGCTAATCAGTAAAGCTGATGTAGACCGCCCAGGCAATGAGTTGATTGATGAAGCATGCCCGAAATGTGGCAAGCCACTACAGAAACAACTAAGCCGCTACGGCACCTTTATTGGCTGCACTGGCTACAACGACACGCCCAAGTGTGATTACAAGCGTAGCGCGGATGGCGCAGCCGTAGCGGGCAGCGACCCCGTAACCATAGGCACCGATGCTGACACAGGCAAAGAAATCTTGCTAATGAACGGCCCATACGGCCCTTATCTGCAGCTAGGACTAGCGGTTGAAGGTGACAAAAAGAAACCTAAACGTGTCAGTGTACCTAAAGAAATTTCACTCACAGATATGAGCTTGGAAACAGCAACAATGGTGTTATCACTACCGCGTGACCTTGGCTTACACCCAGTAACCAACAAAAAAGTCATTGCGAATATCGGCCGATTTGGCCCTTACGTGAATCACGATGCTAAATTCAAATCCATTCCTAAAAGCGAGAGTGTATTTACCATCGACCTAGAGGGTGCGGTTGCTTTACTGGCACAGGCTAATAC